>JANXSH010000910.1 GCA_025356615.1 Planctomycetia bacterium
AATGTTTGGGGGATGATCCCTCCAGACGTTCACACGCCCCGCTCGCATTTTCGTTCGCTTATCCCTGGCAACTCCTGAAGGTTGATTCCCAGCTCGAGGATCGGAGAGGGATCGTGTCGTGGGATGTGGAACGTATTGAACCCAACGGGGTCGGATGTCGAGAGCTACAGGGCAACGCCTTCGTTGTACCCCCTAAGTCTCACGATCGCCCGCCGAGCGCTCGAAACCCCCTAGAAAACAGGCATTCATCGATGCGTCACCCGATTCGGATCGTTCGCCGTAAGTGCCTTGTTTGTTATGGCTTATCGACTTAGCCCCCGATGTCGAGATCGCCTTTCGTACCCTCGACACGGAGGGCGTGCGGCGAGTCCAAGCCTGGTTCGCCTGTCTGCAACGGTGGGGCACCGATGAGGGAGTGCGGAAGAATTCGGAACCCCTCGAGGGCGACACGGTCACTATCCTCGACATCGCGAAAGGGGCCGCCATCCTGTCCTCGGGACACGTTTCCGGGGACTGGACTCAGGATGTCGTCAACCGTTTGCGCAGGCAGGCTTCGGCGTAGGTCTCTTCGAAATCTACCGGGATGACCAGATCGGCCCCCAGGCCGAGAGGGAGCGTCGGAAGGGTTCCTCCCAGCGTCAGAGAAGTGCGCCAGAGGTCGATCTGATCGCCCTGACTGCGTCGCAACGGGCGATAGGCGATCGCATAGAGCGTCGTCTCCGGGAGCAATCGCAAGGTGTCGGCAACTCCCATGACAGTCAGGATTTCGTTGTGCAAGTTGGCTCGCCGATTCGTCACGATATCGACGATGATGACGCTGATCCCTTGATAGAGATAGCTGGCGACCTTGGTTGCGAACGCCCGTCGTTCAGCGGGCCGGTCCTTGTTGCTCGGGCTGACCAGCTCGATGGCCGCGACCAATTTGGGGCCGGTGTCCGTGGACAGGACGCGAATCTCGAACGTGTCGGGGACGACGGCGGGAAAAACGGCGTCGGCATCGGGCGGAGACCACACTTTCGGTCCCAATGTTGCCACGCCTCCACGCTCGTCCTCGCTGGCTTCCATCCGTTCGAGAGCGAACGTGGCCACGTCGATCTCGAACGATGCACCGAAATGAATGTGTTCTTCGGCGATGAACGATGGTGGCAACCAGCGCTCGGTGAGAGCGTCGGCGAGCTTGGTAGCCCAACTGGAGTGAAACGATTCCCACCGGCGCTCGGCGCTCAACGGCGGGTGAAAGTGATCGAGTAAAGGCATGGCGGCTCTCCCTGTCTCCGATACCACAACAGGACCAGCGAATCATTCGGTTGACAACACACGCCCGACCCAGACCAACTCGTCGAGCGTAAGTTGTCACGCAGGCTTCACTCTAGGATGACATCGATCAGTTGCGCTCAGAGGCTGTGAATAATTAGTCATTTGTACACTGTAGCCCGTCAAAAATGGGTCGAAATTTAATGACTTACGTCGAATTCTGAACCTGTTTACTGTACAAACATCTAATAATTCACAGCCTCTCACAGGTCATGGACTTCTCATAATATCCTATGGCATGTCTGCCGAGATCCGCAAGGACATTCTTGGCTTCTTCATCCGAACTACAGGGCCGACCCGCGATGCCTGCTCTCGGAACTTTTGTCAGACCCGCTCCGCCCACTTCATCGAAGAATCTCCTTGCGGCACCCCTCGCGCCGCCTAGAATTAACATCATCCCGCCTGATGCTCCGCCCCAAGGAATACGCGATGCCCCCTATCCTCTCCCGTGCAACGCCCGAGAACTGTTGAACCAGGCTCGTTTAAGGAGTGTGATCCGGCAAGTGGTGCCGACGCTATCGATCAGGCGGTTCGGGGCGAATGGCGGATAGAGTGAGAATCGATAGAAATTCAATCTTGCCTTCTACGATTGCGCCTTCAAGGGAAGTCGAATATGAAAGCCACCGAAGCAAAGCTGCTCGACTTCCTCAAGAAATCGCCCCAGTTCGTCATCCCCATCTATCAGCGCACCTACTCGTGGATCGAGAAGGAGTGCCGGCAGTTGTGGGACGACATCCTTCGCACAGGCGGTGACGAAGCCGTCTCTTCGCACTTCGTCGGC
>JANXSH010000958.1 GCA_025356615.1 Planctomycetia bacterium
TCTACGCAGCCCTGCTCGGCTTCGACGAGACCGCGCGCACCCTCAACACCCAACTCTTCATCGCCAAGCGCCTCGGCTTCTACGGCATCATCACGCTCGGCGTCGGCATCCTCCTCATCTCCGGCGGCATCGACCTGTCGATCGGGAGCCTCGTCGGCCTCGGCGCGATCCTGTTCGGCGTCATGGTCAACAAGCAGGTGCCGCCCGTCGTCGCCGCCCTCGTCGTGATCGGCGGCTCCGCCCTCGTCGGCCTGCTGCACGGCGTCCTCGTCACGCAACTGAAACTCCAGCCGTTCCTCGTCACGCTGTGCGGGCTGTTCGTCTACCGTGGGCTTGCCCGCCTCGCGGGCCAGACGAGCGTCGGCGTCTCGCGCGACCAGGTCGCGTTCCTCCGCAAATGGATGGTCGGCGACCCGTACTATGTGCCGCAGCAACTCGTCTTGCTCCTCCTCGTCGCCCTACTCCTCGGGCTCTTCCTGCACGGCACGAAACACGGCCGCTACCTGTTCGCCATCGGCGCGAACGACCAGGCGGCGAAGTACGCGGGCATCCCGACGACGCGCTACAAGATCCTCGCCTACGTCATCTGCTCGACGCTCGCGGGGCTGGCGAGCGTCCTCGAGATCCTCGACAGCGAGAGCGCCCAGGCGACGAACGTCGGCCAGCTCCTCGAACTATACGCCATCACCGGCGCGGTCCTCGGCGGGTGCAGCCTGTCCGGCGGCGAGGGCACCATCCCCGGCATGTTCCTCGGCGCTGCGGTCCTCCCGCTGTTGCGGCTGCTGTGTTACGTCATCGGCGACGCGGTCTCCAAGCTGCTGGCCCGGTTCGGCTCCGGCGGCAGCGGCATCTCGAACGAGTTGGAGTACGTCGTCATCGGCGTGGCGCTGTTGCTGGGGACGATCGCGGACGAGGTCATCAAGCGTCGATCCGTGCGGCGGACGGGGTAAGGGGAGGAACGACCGCCCAGTCTGGATCCGGGGAGACGAGAGGAGCGATGGTCATGACGCGACTCTACCCCTACGCTGGCCCCGCCGAGATCAAGGCCCGCAGCAGCCAGTCGCCCGGCACCTCGATTTCTTGCCTCGAGGACTTGCTCGTGTGGATTCGCGGCACCGCCCAGCGTCCCGGCCCCGATGGCCTCATCGCCTCCACATTCGTCATCGACGCCGGAGGTGGATTGCGATTGGCCGACCGTCGTTCGGAACACGTCGCCTGTGCCGGGGGGGAGCCGGTACTGTCCGCAGGCGAGATGTTCTTCCACGTCGATGGGGATCGCGCCGAAGTAATCGAAGCGAGTAATCAATCGACCGGCTAATGCCCTCCGCCCGAGTCGTGGCCAACGGTCGCCGCCGCGTTGGGCCGTATCGGCATCGGTCATCCTGGGCAATTTACGACAGCAGTGATCTTCCGCCGCTGTGTCGTGTGTGCCGAGCGGAACATCGTGAAGGAAGACTGGTTCACCTGTAGCGTCTGTGGGGCGGACTTGCCGGGGGAGTGGAATTTCAAATGAAATCACCGCGTCTGCTGTGCCACTTCGTGCCGCAGCTCCTCGCGGACGCGCCGCGCCAGGGTCAGGACGAAGGCCATCTCACGCAACGCCAACTCCGTCGCCGGGCGGACGTGGATCGGGCGGATGCGGGACGTGGGGGACATGGTCTGGTTCATGGCTGGCCTCCTTGCCGAGTGCGATTGCTCTTGACTTGATGAGGTAGTTACAAAGCAATCGACGCGCCGGAGACGCTGCGAAAAGTGTCGAAAAAACGCAAGTCCTTGTATGAAAGTGACTTAGCGAGACATCTCGCGAATCATCCCAGAGAGTCGAAGACTAGCAATTTGAAACGAACGACTGTAAGAGTTGCAAGGGATATGACAAAAGCCCAGCCATTGCAATGGCTGGGCTTCGGTGAGTCGTTCCCCCGTGCCTCAACTCCGCGACGCCGCCCAGTCCTTGCGTTCGCGCGACGAGGGGATGTGGGCCATCTGGCGGTACTTCGTGATCGTCCGGCGCTTGACCGGGCAGCCCGCGTGGTTCATCTTCTCCACGAGATCCTCGTCGGACAGCGGGTTCGACTTGTCCTCCTGGTCGATGATCTCCATGAGCTTCTGCTTCATCACCTCCCAGGCGACCTCCTCGTCGCCGACCTTGCGGCCCCCGCCGAAGAAGCGCTTCAGCGGGAAGATCCCGCGCGGCGTCATGACCCACTTCTCATCGACGGCCCGGCTGACGGTCGTCACGTGCACGCCGACCTGGTCGGCGATCTGCTGCATCTTGAGCGGCTGGATGTGTTCCGCGCCCTTCTCCAGGAACGCCTTCTGGTGTTCGATGATGGCCCGCGTCACCTTCTCCAGCGTCGCCCGGCGCTGCTGGATCGACTCCTGGAGCCAGGTCGCCGACTGGATCTTGCGCTTGAGGTACTCGCGCATGGCCGGGTCGCTGGCGCGGTCCTTGTACAGCTCGATGTAGCGCTTCGAGATGTACACCTCCGGCAGCCAGTCGTCGAGGAGCTTGACGGTGTACACGCCGTTCTCGTCGCGCTCGACCTGGATGTCCGGCACGACATACGGGATGCTCTCGGCGACGAAGCCCGCGCCCGGCTTCGGGTTGAGGTGCTTGATCGCCTCGATGGCTTCTTTGATCGTCGCCAGGTCCGCGCCGGTGTTGCGCTCGATGGCGGGCATCCGGTTGTGCGGGATGTCCTCGAGGTGGTCGAGGATCATCCGCCGGACGAGGTCCGCGTGGGGCGTCTCGGGCGTCACCTGGAGCAAGAGGCACTCCTTGAGGTCGCGGGCACCGACCCCCAGCGGGTCGAGTTGCTGCACGTACTGGAGCGCCTCCTCGACCTGCTCCGGCGTCACCGGCTCGTCGAAGCTGGTCGCGATCTCGGCGAATTCCGGCAGGCGGCGGCGGAGCGGGCGATGGGGCCGATACTCGCGGTTGAGCAACATTTCGCGGTATTCGGGGTCCGACTCGTCGATGACGGTGAGGAAGCCGTTGTCGTCGATGTGGGAGATGACGTGCTTGACCAGCCGGATCTCGTTTTCGGGGAGGTCGAGGAAGCCGACCTGGTCGGCGAGGTAGTCCTGGAGCGACTGGGGCCGACTGCCCATGTTCTGGACGGCGTCGTGCTTGCGGTCCATGTCGTCGTCGATGCCGTTGCGCGAGGGGCGGTGTTC
>JANXSH010001052.1 GCA_025356615.1 Planctomycetia bacterium
TTATCGACGGAGTCGCCGACGAGCGTCTGGAGGTCCACGACTTGCTCGGGCGTGATGCCCCAGTCGGCGAGCAACTCGGCGCGGCCGAACTCCTCGCGCTTGCGCAGGTTGAACAGGCGGACGCGGTCGGTGATGAGCTGCCGACAGTCCTTGTCGCTGGTGCAGATGAAGACCTCCATCCCGCGCCGATTCGCGGCGACCGAGAGCGTGGCGAGGAGGTCGTCGGCCTCGTAGCGCGGGTGGCTGAGGACCGGGATCGCCAGCGACTCGAGCGCCTGCTGGATCAGCGGGATCTGGAGGACGAGGTCGTCGGGCATCGGGGAGCGGTGGGCCTTGTAGTCGGGATAGAGGTCACTGCGGAAGGTCGGCTCCGAGCGGTCGAAGGCGCAGATGAGGTACGTCGGGTGCATTCCGCGCAGGAAGAGCATGTCGCGGACGAAGCCGAAGATGGCGTTCGTCGGCATGCCGGTGGGGCTGCTCATGCCCTTGATGCCGTGGAACACTTGAAAGATGAGCGAGTGCGCATCGACCAGATAGAGGGTATCAGCGGCGGACGCCTGCGACATGGCAACGAGGATCCAGAGGATGAGGAGGGCGACTCGATCGCGTCGGGGCCGGATGAGGGCATCCGGGCATCGGTCGGACTTACGGCATTTCCACCACGGCCCGCGAGATGGAGGATGGTATAGGGGACAGGACGGAGGATCGTAGAGATCGTGACTCGCGGGCAGGATTGGTGGATATAGGAAGTCTATGGGGGCCGATGGGGGACTGTCAAGGGGAGAAGAGAGCGAGAGGAGGGAAAACGGAACCTCCTGGCCGTCCTACACCGCGACACTCTCCCCGCGCTCGGCGACGGCGACATCCGTGAAACCCGCCGCCGTCAGCGCGGCGGCGAGGGTCGCCGCCGGGGTCGGCTCGCCGTGGACGAGCCGGACGCGCTGCACCTTGCCGACGAGCGGCGCGAAGCTCCGCAACAAGTCGCGCTGGTCGGCGTGGCTCGACAGGCCGTTGAGGACGACGACCTCGGCCTTCAGCGGGAAGCTGCGGCCCAAGATTCGCACCTCGGGAAGGCGATCGACGATGCGCCGGCCCAGCGTGCTGGGAGCCTGGAATCCGACGATGAGGATCGTGCTTCGCGGATCCTCGATGTTGTGCTTGAGGTGATGGACGATGCGCCCCGCCTCGCACATGCCGCTCGCGGAGATGATGACCGCCGGGCCGGGCATGCGGTTCAGCGCGATGCTCTCGTGGACCTTGTCCACATAGCGGATGCGCCGTTCGCCGAAGATGTCCGGGTCGTGTTCGAGTAGCCGGCGCGTCTCGTCGTCGAAGCACTCGGGATGCGCGTGATATGCCTCGGTGGCGCGCACGGCCATCGGGCTATCCACGAAGATCGGCACCTCCGGCAGTCGGCCCGCCTTCATGAGCTGGTGCAGGAAGTAGACGACCGTTTGCGTCCGGCCCACGCTGAACGCCGGGATGATGAGCTTGCCTCCGCGCGCCGCCGTCCGCCGGACGACCTCGCCGAGTTGCTCCGCCGTCTCCTCGACCGGCTCGTGGATGCGCCCGCCGTAGGTTGACTCGCTAATGAGAAGGTCGCACTCGGGCACCGGCTCCGGGTCGCGCAGGATCGGCAGGCCCGGCCTGCCGAGGTCGCCGGTGAACGTCAGTCGGCGCGTCCCGGCGGGCGTCGTGATGTGGACCCGCACCATCGCGGAGCCGAGCAGGTGGCCCGCGTCGGAGAACGTCGCCTCGACGCCGCGCACCACCTCGAACGGCTCGCCGTAGGGGACGGCCTTCAGCTTCAGGAGCGTCCGGTAGACGAACGGCCCGTCGTAGAGCGGCTCGATCTTGGGTTCGCCCTTGGCGCGCTTGCGATTCAGGTACTCCGCGTCCTCGCGCTGGATCTTCGCCGAGTCTCCGAGCAGCACGCCGGCGAGGGCGCGGGTCGCGGGGGTGCAAAAGATCGGCCCGGTGAACCCCTGCGCGAGCAACGTCGGCAGGTTGCCGCAGTGGTCGATGTGGGCGTGGCTCAGGACGACCGCGTCGATCTCGCGGGGGCGGAAGGGGAACTCGCGGTTGCGCCGCATGCTCTCCGCGCGCGACCCCTGGAACAGGCCGCAGTCGAGCAGGATCGACTTGCCGCAGGCATCGAGCCGGTGCATCGAGCCGGTGACGGTCTGGGCCGCACCCCAGAAGGTGACGGTCGGCTCGGCGTGTGGGGGATGTTTCTTCGCCATGCGGGGAGGCAGAGCCATAGAGAGGGGTAAAAAAAGTGCCCGCGAGCGAATACCTCTTCGCTCGCGGTGCGGGTTGTGCCGGTCTACACACGCCTACGTTGCCGTTTAATCCGGACCTCATTCATGAAGTCGCCCCGCTCGACCATTGAGCTACCCCCGCATGGGAAGAAAGAGCGGGGGACGGGAATTGAACTCGTATCTAAGCGACGGTTGGGTTTCGGACCTCGATTCGGCGATCGGCACCAATACTGAGCTTCGAGTGATAGCCTGACACTAAGCACCTGCCTCTACCGTTGGGCTACCCCGACGAGTGTAGATGTCGGGGGCAGGAGTCGAACCTGCACTGTCGGCGCGGATGAGCCTGAGATTGAGTCTGAGACTGCACTCGTGGAGTGTATCTTACGCCTGGCCGAAGAGGTATTTCAAGACCGGCGCGCCGATTTTCTTCGACACGACCTCGAGGTTGTTGGCCTCCTCGCGGGCCGACTTGACCGCCTCTTGCAGCTTGCGGACGCGGGCGAGGATCTCGTTGCGCTCCTTGGCGGGGATGGCACCGCTGAACTTGATCGTCGTCCAGTAGCCGACGATCACGTCCTCGGTGTAGGTCTCGACCTGGGCGGGGTGTTCCTTCGTCGCCTCGCTCTTGACGTGGTTCTTGAGCACCTTCCGGGTCTTCGTGGTCTGGTTCGACTCCGAGGCGTGGTAGTCCACGTCGGGGCTATAGTGCCAGGTCTCGCCGGGGTCGAGCGTGGAGAGCTTCTCGACGAACGTGTGCAGGTCCACGAGTTGCTTCTCGACGAAGAGCAGCGTCGTGACGGGGATGTCCTTCAGGATCGCGTTGCCGTCCACGACGACGTTCGCCTTGGCGAGGCAGTTGGCCTGGTCCTGCGTCGCCACGATGTCGAACAGTTCGACGAGGGCGGTCGTGACGCCCCCGATGGCGTCCCAGGCCTTGAGCTGGACGAGCTTCTTCTCGGGCGGCAGCTGCTCGCCCTCGTCGTCCTTGGGCTTGTAGGTTCGGCTGATGCCCTCGAGCTGGGCAGACTTCTGAAGACTGTGGTGGGCCTCGGTGATGGCCTTCTGGGCCGCCGACTTCTTGCCGGCGGAGATGGCGATGATTTGGTTGAGCTTAGGCATCGGAGGGATCCTTAAGAGAGAACGTTTTGGTAGGAGGACACTCGACGGAGGAGCGAGGTTCGATCCAGGGATGAGCGAATCAATGCCTACCGCTCTACCCTTCGCCGATACCTCACTCCTGTTCCTGCACCCACGACAGGGCCAAATTCACCGGCCCCGACGCCATCGGGATCGTGACTTCTTCGCGTGTGGCGTCGTCCTGGCGACGGCGATCGACGAAGTCGGGGATCGCCCGCAGGCATGCTTCCAGCAAATTCAGCTCCCGTGCCGCCGCCAGGCGGAACTCCGTTGCCGAGTCCGTGTGGATCACCTTCGGGTAGGCGTCCTCGCGCGCAATCGGCCAGCCGTGATGCTTCGCCACGTCGAGGTCCGTGACCGACATCGTCCACTCCTCGCCGTAGAGGAGGGCGGTGCTGACATTGATGGGTTCGTCGTCCTCGATCACGTCCCGCCTCCACACCCTTTGCAGCCCGCTCAGGTCGTCGTACAACGCCAGCCCCGTCGTCATGCCGGCTTGGCCCATGACCACGGCGAACCAGGGGCCGCCTGGGAACGTGTCGCACTCGACGCGGAGCGCGCCCTCGTGGCCGACCTTCTTCCAGGGAGTTCGACGGAAGAACAGGGCCGCCGCGTCGTAGAACGCGCCCAGCAGGGCCGGCGTGACGCCCGCGATGTCGATCTGGGCCGGTCGGGGTGGTCCGCCGACGTGTTCGTAGAGACCCGCAAATACCTCGTCGAGGTCCGGCAAGTCCGGCTTCGCGACCAGCCGGACGCCCACCTCCTCGAAGTGACGAGTGAGCGCCTCCCAGGTTTCGCCGGGCGGAACCTGGATCTCGGTCGGACGATGGGGCGTGCCCGCCGCCGGGTGCTGCATCGCCTTCATGATCGTATCCCACAGCAGGGCCGAGGGAGGCTGATCGAGGGGCATCTCGTGGGCGAGCAGGTAGCCGTGGGCGGGGTTCGTCACGAGGACGATCCACGGGCGCACGAATTCGCCGCCGATGCGGAGCCAGTTGGGCATCCGCCGAAAGTCGGCCTGCCAGACGCCCTCCTCGAGCGGCAGATGGGTCGTCAGCCACTTCTTGACGAAGCCGAGTGGCCCCCTCGGCTCGGGTGTTTCGGCCTTCTTCTTCGGCTTTACGTTCGCCCACAGCCAGGGAACCGCGCCGGCGGTGTCTTTCCACCCGGCCAGGCAGTGGTCGATGTAGACTAGTGCCTCGCTCTCGGCACCGCGCGTGTAGTGGTTGGGCTGTTTGCCCGAAGGCATCTTGTTGCCCAGGAGATAGTCCGGCACATGAGTGTTACTCTTCCGGGCCGTTTTCAGGAGTCGGCGCGCGTCGATCGTGTCGCCCTCGCGGCGGAAGGTGAGCAGCGCTCGGGTATAGGCCCACGACGCCGAGTCCTCGTCAAACTTGCCGAGGAGACGTGCCAGTTCCTCGTCCCGGTCCAGAAAGAGCAGGTAGCCGGCGAGCGTGTGGCGAACTCCCTGGTTGTCTTGCGGATTCAGCCGCAGCAGTTCTTGCAAGTGCTGGACGGCCTCCTCACGCCGGGCCAGCTCCCACAGGACGATGGCGAGGCCGAGCCGCGCTCGCATGTACGGCCGGGTTTCGACGACGCCCCAGAATCGGCCGACGTTTCGCGCGAACGCTTCCCGCCCGATCGCACGTTCCCCGGCGGCGACGCCCTTCTCGTAAAGATCGAGCCGCTGCTTGCGACCGCTCGTGAGTTCCGCGAGCAGGACGAAGGCGTCGGCGCAATCGGGGTCGATGGCGAGTGCGTCGTGGGCCATCCGGGCACGCCGCTTCTCGTCCAACTCCCCGAATGCCCGGTACATCATCGACTGTGCCTGGGCGGACGGCGTCGGTTTCTCGCCAAGCCCCTGGATCTGGGCGTTCAACTGCTGGATCACGCCCTCCATCACGCGCGGATCAGGCAGACCTTCCGGGGAAGGTGTGGGCCGAAAATGCGGCCTCCTACCACCGGGCCGGGGCTTCTTTTTCGCCATCGAACACTCCTTCGGCAGACAAGGGATGAATATTCTCATCCTAGAACTTGCCTCGATACAGGCGAGTGTGGAGTGTCAGTTCTCTAGGTGCGGGCTGAAACATGGATTGCTGCCACCCCAGGTCTCCGGCCCTGACACGTTCAGCCAGCAATACAGGTCCAGCCCGCGAATCTGCGCCTTCAGGGTGTCGGAAGCGGTTCTCGACGGCCTTAGGGGTCGGGTGCGAGCATCGTTTCGACCCGCGCCACGAGGTCGGCCTGCGGATGCGATAGCCGCGACACGACGTGGAGCGCGAGACGCGCTCCGCGTCGTGTCGCGGCTAAAACAATCGCTCGGATCGAGCCCCACTAACCCGTACCCGCACTAAAACTGGAAATAAATGAAAGGTGCCGCAGCGCCTCCTGGTGACAAAAGAGCCGCCAGAACCAGCATCGCCCCGCGCATCCCCCAACGACAACCCGCCGTGAACCCCAATTCCTCCGTCTTCGCCCAATGGTCCAGGCCCGCCACGAACAACGACACCAGCACATACGCCGCCAGTAGCAGCCCGAGCGATGGGTCGAGGAGCGCAGGCGAAAGGAACGTCGCCGAATCGAACACGACCCATTTTTGGACACACAGGAGGCTATCGGAAAGCAGCGTGAGTCGGAAAAAACACCACGCCAGACACACGCAATGAAACGTCAAGAGGACCGCGAACGCCTGCCACACCCCCCCGATCACGCCCCGCCGGCTCGCCAACCAGGCGGCCAACCCCGTCTCCGACCAGAGCCGATGCACGACCAGAAACGCTCCGTGCAGGCCACCCCACAACAAGAACGACCAGGACGCCCCGTGCCAAAGCCCACCCAGGAGCATGGTAATCATCAGATTGAGACAGGTTCGCCACGGCCCCAGCCGGCTACCGCCTAGCGGGATGTAGAGGTAATCTCGCAGAAATCGAGACAAGGTGATGTGCCAACTTCGCCAGAAAGCTGCCACGTTGGAGGCCAAATAGGGCCAGTTGAAGTTATCCGGCCAGCGATACCCGAAGAGCATTCCCAGCCCGCGGGCGATGTCGGTGTAGGCGGAGAAATCGAGGTAGATCTGGAGTGCGTACAAATAGACATAGGGCAACGACCACACCCCGGCCGTGGTCGGGTCGGCGACATGGGCGAAGTAAGGATCGATGAGCGTACCGATGCGGTTCGCCAGAACCATTTTCTTGAAGTAGCCCCGAGCCAGTAGCCAGCCGGCCTCCAGATGCGCCTCCCCCCGTGTTGGCATCTTCCCCTGGGAAAGAGAGGCCAGGAACTCGTTGGCCCGCAAGATCGGACCGGCGACGAGGTGTGGGAAGAAGATCGCCGACAAAGAGTAGCGCACCAGGCTACGCTCGGCGGGATACTCGCGACGATAGACATCCACCATATAGGCTATGCCAGTAAACGCATAAAACGAAATGCCGTAGGGGATGCTCCAGGCTGGCGAGGCGAGACGCTCCGCAGGCCACAGCCACACGTTCGACCACCCAGCCAGTGTCGAGACGATCAGGGGCGTGTACTTGAAGAAGCTCAAGACGACGAGGTTGAAAGCGACTCCCAGAGCGAGGATCCAACCCTTCTTGCGCAATCGCTCTATCCCGACGCCGACGCACCAGTTCAGGAGGCAGTAGATCAGGATTACGGGCAGCAGCCGCCAGTGGTTGAGTCCGTAGAAGATCACGCTCGCACCGAATAGGAGCGCGACGGCGGCGGACTCGCGGCGGCGCACCAACAGCCAGACCCCGTAAGTGACGGCCACCAGGATCAGGAACGCTTGGTCCTCGAAACTCATGGCCCCTTGCCTCCGTTGCCGGCCATCCGCTGTCGCGGAGAGGTGTCGTCACTCAGATGGGCCAGTAGGGCCGTCAGCAGCAGGCGATTCCCTCGCTCGGAATAGTGCTTGTCGGGAATGAACAGATTTTTCTTGTCCTCGGCCTCGAGGAACGGCTGACGCACATCGCAGACATCGAGGCCGGCTTCCCGGCAGATGGGCGACAGCTGATCCTGCAAGCCGAACTTGACGCCTCGCAAGATCTGCTGATGATCGGGGAGCAGGACGACCGTGATGGGCACGGCATGACGGCGGCCTGCCTCACCCAAGCCCGTCAGGATCTGCCGTAGGTCCGCCAACACCCCCGAGGGGACTCCCTTGGCACAGTAGCGATGAGGGAACATCGGCACCGCTTGGTGCCTGCCGGTGCGAACCCAGGCCAGCATTCCCAATCTACAGCGAGAGAGGATGGCACCGCTCGAACCGTCGGGGACATGGGGAGTGTAGGCGATCCCACCTCGAGAGGTGACGTGGATCTGAGATAGAGAATGTGCGGTCAACGGCCAAGCGTCTCCTGGGATCAGGACGAAGAAGATCCGTTCCGGTTTCATTCCATGATCGAGCAACAACTGGATCTGAGCGGCACGGATGAAAGGCAGTTCATTTCGCCCAAGATTGAACACCGGGCGATCCGGCAAGGACGCGCGAGTGGTGTCGGCCAAGGCTCCAACCATATGCACGAAAGAACTGCCGAACATCGCCCAACAGCGCGGCGACTGGGAGACATCGCGCAACTCGTCGATACGCCCTCGGTAGTCTTCCTCGAACTCCTCCCACGACCGATACTGAACGCCATAGCGGTTATCGGCTCGAAACGGCCCAGTAAGCCCAGAATCGTCACCGAGGTAGGGGCGGAAATCCCTGGGCGGGAAGCGGCGTAAGAAGAACTCACTCGCGGCCAGCAAGGCCAGCGATACGACAGCTACTCCCCCCGCGAAGGCTCCGAGGCGCCTGAGCCGCAAGAACGGTGCCTTCACTGTCTACCTCCTGGCCTCTTCCGTGAGGATTGGTCCTGTCCTTCTGCGTCAGAATCCAACGCCCCTTACATAGCGACCCTCGACTTCCTGGGCAATCCCGATCTTGATTTGGAGTGTGACTACGGAAGTAGGCGAAGCCCATCGGTTGCAACCGGTAAGCTCTAATAGACGTTCCCGGTGAGGATGCCCCGTCCGGTCCCCTCGCCCCTGTACTCGGGGGAGAGGGGTTAGGGGTGAGGGGTTCTTAGCAGGCCATGCCTCTCCCCCTCTCCCCCGAGTACAGGGGAGGGGAGCAGGAGATCGGATACCCTCAACGGGAACGTGTAGAAGGGCCTGTTTTCGCTTCCTTATTACCCCGGCCCGGAAGTATCGCAGTAATCTTAGCCCGACGCGCAAGCGAGGGATTGGGGTAGCCAGGCAAATACCCTCGCTCGCGCGTTTTGAAGTTGCGCGTTTGGAGCGATCACGGACGGACACGACCGGAGCGGCGATGCGTAAGCACGCCGGTGCAGGCTCGGGCCGGAAGGTCGACCACCGATCGCGTCGTCCCGTCCCCGGCGAGGCGAC
Source organism: Planctomycetia bacterium (assembly GCA_025356615.1). GTDB lineage: Bacteria > Planctomycetota > Planctomycetia > Gemmatales > Gemmataceae > JANXSH01. Next base: position 8,781 of record JANXSH010001052.1, read on the forward strand.
GATCCGGTCCCAGCCTGCACCGGCGTGCTCACGCATCGCCGCTCCGGTATCCCAGCCGCCCCGTGGATCGCAGCTCGCCCAAACGCGCAACTTCAAAACTCGCGCGTCGGGCTAAGACTTCACTTCGTGATCTTCTTCCGGGCCGGGGTAATATTGCATATCGCGTTCGACTTTGCCGTCTCTGATCGGCAATCGAAGCGATTACGCATCCTGCCCGCGAATCTGCGCCTTCAGCGTTTGTCGCAGCCGGTTCTCGACGACTTTGTGGGCCTTCTCGATGTCCTTGTCCGTCAGCGTGCGGTCGTCGGCCTGGTAGGACAGAGCGTAGGCGAGACTCTTCGTTCCGGCGGGGATGCTGTCGCCGCGATATAGGTCGAACAGGCGCACGCTGCGTAGCAGACCGCCCCCGCCGGTGCGGATCTCGGCCTCGACGCGCTCGGCGGGCAATTCTTCCGGGACGATGACGGCCACATCGCGCAATGCAGCCTGGAACCTCGCCACGGGTTGATAGGCGAAGCGTGCGGGCAACACCTGCCGCAGCACCGCGAGGTCGAGATCGAGGACGAGGACCGCCCGGCCCGCGAGGCCGAACGCGGGGGCCACCTTCGGATGCAGTTCGCCCATCACGCCGAGGACGATCGAGCCGGACGCCACCTCCGCACTCTTGCCGGGGTGCAGCATCGGCGACACCGTCGGGCGGAAGGTCACGCCGACGACGTGCAGGTCGGCCAGCAGACTTTCGACAAGCCCCTTGAGGTCGAAGAAATCCATCGTCCGGGTGTCGTTCATCGCCCCATCAGCCCAGAATTCCGGGCGGCGCTTGCCGCACAGGACGACGGCGAGTTTGCGCGGCTCGTCGGGGAGCTTCTGCCCCTCGCGAGGGACGTAGACCGAGCCGACCTCGAAGAGGCGAACCGCTTCGGCGTTCTCGAGATTGCGTTGCGCCACTTCGAGGACGCCGGACAGGATCGTCCGCCGCATCGAGGTGCGCTCACTCGAGATCGGGTTGCGCAGCGTGACGTATTCGCCCGTCACGCCGAGCGGCTTCTCGCGCTCCGGGGTCGTCAACGAATAGGTGATGACCTCTTGCAGTCCGACGCCGACGAGTTGGTCGCGGAGTGTCTCCTCGAAGGCGACGGCCTCGTTGCCGAGTTGGGCGGGCAACTCCTCGGCGAGCATGGTCGAGGGGAGCCGGTCGTACCCCCAGAGCCGGACGAGATCCTCGATGAGGTCGGCCGGCCCCTCCTGGATATCGAGCCGATGCGTGGGGACCGTTACCCGAAGCCCTCCTTCGACAGGCTCCACGCCGAATTCGAGCGTCTTCAGGATGCGCTCGCACTCGGTCGCCGGGATGTCGATGCCGACGAGGCGGCGGATCTTTGCCATCCGTAAGTCGATGACGCGAGGCGGCACCGGAGACGGGTAGTTATCGACGACGCCTTTCGCCACCACGCCGCCCGCGTGCAGGCGCATCAACTCGCTGGCCCGCCCCAGCGCGATCGGCACCATCTCGGGGTGGATGCCCTTGCTGAAACGCTGGCTCGCCTCGCTGATGAGGTCCAGACCTCGCATCGTGCGGCGAATGTTGAGGAAGTCGAAGCTCGCCGACTCCAGCAAGACGCGCTTCGTCGTCAGGCTCACCTCCGTCTCGGCCCCGCCCATCACACCCGCCAGGGCGATCGGCCCGACGCCATCCGCGATGACGAGCATCTCCGGCGTCAACTCTCGCTTCATCCCATCGAGTGTTACGAGCGTCTCCCCCGCGCGGGCCGACCGCACGACGATGCGTGGCGCTTTGCCTCCCGCCCGGCGCTCCAACACGTCGAGGTCGAACGCATGCAGCGGTTGGCCCCACTCGAGCATCACATAGTTCGTGATGTCCACGATGTTGTTGATGGGCCGCATCCCCGCGTAGGTCAATCGCCGCTGCATCCACCCCGGCGCGGGGCCGACGGTCACGCCTTCGATGATCGCTGCCGCGTAGCGCGGCGAGAGCGCGACATCGTCGATGACGACCTCGATTCGGCCCACGATGGCCGGGCCGTCGGTCTTGGGTGCATACGCGGGACAGGTCAGCGGTTGACCTGTCAGGGCAGCCACCTCGCGCGCGATGCCGACCATCGAGAGACAGCGGGCCATGTTCGGTAACACGTCGGCCTCGAGGACGATGTCGCCCATGAAGTCGGCGAGCGGCACGCCGACGGGGGCATCTTCCTCGAGCAAGATGATGCCCTCGTGTTCGTCGCTGATGCCCAGTTCGTAGGCCGAGCAGACCATCGAATCACTCAACACGCCGCGAATCGTCGTCGGGCACAGTTCGCTAAGCCTCTTAGGTGTCGCGTGCCCGTCGAACAGCACCGAGCCAGTCAGCGCGAGAATGACCTTCTGCCCGCTGTCGCCGACGCTCAGGTTCGGCGCGCCGGTGAGGATCGTCTTCTCCGCGCCGACGGGGTACTCGACGACGGGCAGTTTGAGACGCTCGGCGTTGGGGTGTTGCCCGACGGAGAGGACGCGGGTGATGACGATCTTGTCGCGGTCCCACACCGGGCCAGGCTCGTCCTGCCTCACGCGCAGTCCGTTGGGGACGGGCAAGCCGTAGGAGCGGAACCCGGACACCTCCAGGCCGGCGAGCGTGAGGCGCTGGGCCAGCTCGGCGACGGGCAGGTCGAGGGGGACATAGTCGGCGAGCCACTTCAGGGGGATCTTCATCGTCGTCTCCGGGTCGGTACTCAGGAGGTAGTTGTAGGGACGGAGGGCGTGGCGGGTATCACCGGGCGCGAGGTTTTCCATACCGACCGGCAACGCGAAGTTGCGAGACGAGCCGGGTTTAGGAGAATTGTCGGCGGACGGGAGGAGACGATTGACGACTGCGGGAGGGACGGATAGGATTATCCGCAAGATGAGGCCGAATCAGCGGTGAGGCGACGGAGGGGCGACCGGATGGGCGACGGCCAGCCTACAGACATAACGCTCCTGCTCGACAACCGCAATAACCCGCCTGCGCGGTGCGAACCAAACGAGGCGGGCTGGGTGCTGGACGGTCGGTGCGCGGCATATCGGGCAGACGGCACGCTACTGCTGGAGATCACTTACTGGCGGGGTGTCGCCCACGGCCCGTACCGCGACCACTGGTCCAATGGCCGACTGGCAACCGAGGGACAATACGCCGACGGCATGCAGGAGGGCGAGTGGCGGTTCCACGACACGGTGCCGGGTAAACCGCTGGAAGTGATCCAGTTCGTGGCCGGGCGGGAGGTCGTGGACGGGGATGCGTTCTTCGGGCGGCCACAGGGGTAGCATAGACACGCGGCGAGCGGAGGTCGGATGTACGCAACGGCAATGACTGTGATGCTGATCGGACTTGGGATGGTGCTGGTCGGTTGGCTGTTCTTCCGTAAGCCGGGAGTAGGGTTGTGGACGTTTGCCCCCGTGTGGCGGGCGAACCAATACCTCGAGCCACCAGGCGCGGCCCTCTGGATAGCGGGTTTGGTCGTCGGTTTCGTCGGCGTGGCCCTGCTCTGGACGTACGGCCTCCCCTAACCAAACGCTGCATTTGACCAGCCGCCACAGCAGTCGGCGGCCAAGATACGAGTACGAGGAGAAAGCCATGTTCGACCGCATTACGTTCGAGCCACAGATCATGTGTGGCCGAGCTTGCATTCGCGGCATGCGAATTCCGGTGTCGGTCGTCGTAGGCCAGATCGCCCACGGTGCCACTTGGGACGAAATACTGCAAGGCTATCCCGACCTGGAACGGGAGGACATTCAGCAGTCGCTCGAATATGCCGCCTGGTTGACACACGAGGAAGTCCGGACCGCTTGACGGAGAGAGCCTTTGCGATTCCTGGCAGACATGGGTGTATCGCAGCAAGTCGTAGAGTGGCTGCGCACGAATGGACATGACCTGGTTCATCTGCGCGAGGAGGAACTGCAACGCTTGCCGAATGGTGAGATTTTTCAGAAGGCAGCCCGCGAACAGCGGATCGTGCTGACACTCGACCTGGATTTCGGCGAAACACTCGCCGCGAGCGGGGACCAAATCGTCAGTGTCATTCTGTTTAGGCTGCGGAATACGCGGACCACTTTCGTGATCCAACGCCTCGAGGACGTGCTGACCCATTCGAGCGCCGATCTGACACAAGGAGCTATTGTAATCGTCGAAGACGGCCGGCATCGCGTGCGCAGCCTTCCCATCCGCAGCTAGAGCCAACGATCAGTACCGCGTCTGCTCCCGTTGGGAGGGCGGCGAGGCGCACGAGGTGGAAATCGTCGTTTACTACTGAGGAACTGCCATGCCACGCCGCAAACTGCCGACGATCCATCCCGGCGAAATATTATTAAAGGAGTTTCTCTCCCCCTCGGCGTCAGCCAATACCGGCTAGCAAAGGAGACGAGTGTGCCGCCACGGCGGATCAACGAGATCGTGCGGGGGTTGCGGTCCGTCAGCGGACACGGCTCTGCGGTTGGCGCGATACTTCGGTACGTTAGAGCGGTTCTGGCTCAACCTTCGAGCACGCTACGATCTGGAGGTGGAGAAGGACTGGCTTGGGAAGCGTCTCATTAGTTCTACTGTGCCGGTTCAGGCATGATTCGAGAAGACGGCGATCAGGGATAACAGTAGGCCCCGCGAGCCGAGCGGGGCTGGTCCGGCTCGGCTCGCCGGACCTACTACTGTTACCCCCCTCGAACCATCCCAACGGCACTAACTTTACTAAAGTCTCGAAACATCTCGAGGTAGACGATTCCGCGCGACGCTGCGAAACGGTCGCGCTTCTAACCCCGGTCGTTCCCTCACATCTCCGGCAACTGCCCCCCCAGCAAGGTGCTGATCTGGAGCGACGCTGCGGTGTACCGTCGTCGAACGGTGCGGACATCGATGTCGAGCAGGTCGGCGATCTCTTGCTGGGGCCAGCCGTGATACAACACGAGGCTGAAGACCTCGCGTTCCTCGACGGGGAGTTTTTCGACGGCCTCGTGGAATCGGCTCCAGAGTTCGAGTTCGGCGGGTGCGATCGATTCCGGAGCCTTGGGTTCGCGGGCGAATCGCTCGTCGCCGCCTGCCTGGATCTTGCCGCGATAACGCCGCGCGAGGTCGAGCAACTCGCGCCGGACGTGGACAGCGGCCAGATTGAAGAAGTCGCGCGTCGTGGGAGGGTTGAGTTTCTTGAGCGTGTTGAGGAGTCGGCACACCGTCCCCTGGAACACGTCACTCGTATCGGCCCAGGTACGGACGTTGGGGTAGCTCTTCAGCATGCGCCGGGCCAGGTTTTCGAGGCGATGGCCGATAGCGCGGAAGAGTTCGTCGGCGGCCTTGGCGTCCCCCGCCTGCCAGCGCTGCACATATCCATGTAATTGAACGGAGTCCAGGCCTGGCTCTGACATGCGAAAGACCTCCGACCGTGCGAAAAAGAGAAGCATGATAGAGGATTGTATCGCGTCTCCTGGGAAGGACAATCGTCCCGGATCGGGAGAATCTCGAATCTCTGGGATGGCACCGAGGCTCTCCCTCGCGTATAATCACCTATGCGTCATCTTGATTTCGATCGCTCTCGCGAGAATGTAATGCCTTTTCAGAAGTTCGACCTTCCCGCCCCCATCCTGCGGAACGTCCGCGCCCTCGGCTATACAGCCCCCACCCCCATCCAGGAACAGGCCATCCCGCTGATCCGCGCCGGCAACGATGTCGTCGGCGTAGCCCAGACCGGCACCGGAAAGACGGCCGCGTTCCTGCTGCCCGTCATCCAAAAGCTCCTCGAGAAGCCGCGCGGCTCGACCGGAGTTCTCGTCCTCGCCCCGACGCGCGAACTGGCCCAACAGGTCGAGAGCTGCTTCCGTGGCCTCGCCGCCGGGACGGCCCTCCGCTCCGCCCTCGTGATTGGCGGCGTCCCCGAGTCGCCGCAAGAGCGCGCCCTTCGCGCCGGCGTCGATCTCGTCGACGCCACGCCGGGCCGGCTGCTCGCGCTGCTGCGCGGTCGTTGCTCCATGCCGAACTTGCACACGCTCATTCTCGACGAAGCCGATCAGATGTTCGACCTAGGCTTCCTGCCCGACATCAAGCGCATCGTCGCGATGCTGCCCGTGAAGCGCCAGACGATGCTCTTCTCGGCCACCATGCCGCCGGATGTCGCCCGCCTCAGTGCTGCGATCCTCACCAACCCGACGAACGTGACGGTCGGCGCGCAGGGCACGCCCATCGAGACCGTGACACAGATCGTCTACCCGGTGCCGAGCTACCGCAAGACGGCCCTCCTCGAACACCTACTCGAGCAGATGGAGCGGCCCTCCGTCCTCATCTTCACGCGCACCCGGCACGGTGCCCGCAAGCTCGCACGCACCCTGAACGACAAGGGCCACAACGTCACCGAGCTACACAGTGACCGCACCGCCGCCCAGCGGACGCGAGCCTTGCAAGGCTTCCGCGCTCGGATCTACCCGATCCTGGTGGCGACCAACATCGCCGCCCGCGGCCTCGACGTGCGCCACATCACGCACGTCATCAACTTCGACGTGCCCGCCGCGTCAGAGGAGTACGTCCACCGCATCGGTCGCACGGGCCGGGCCGGCGACGCGGGCGATTCGATGGTCTTCATGTCGCCCGACGAGAGTTCGATCCTCGCCCGCGTCGAGCGGCAACTCAAGTGCCGCCTGGCTCGCAGGGTTCTCCCTGATTTCGACTACGGCGCTCCGCCCCCTCCCAAGCACCAACCCGTCGGCACTGGACAGGGCAAGCCCCGACGCCAGCCCGTCGGCGCGGGCGTCGGCGGTCCGAGCCGCAAGCCGTCGCGCGGCCAGGGACGCCGATGACGATTGCGCATGAGAAAGGGGCGACTCCAACCGGAGTCGCCCCTTTCTCATGCGCGGAGGACATCAGGGGAACAGATCCGCGACGAGGCAAGAGAAACCCGGCAACACGTCGCCGCCCGTGAGGGTTTCGCCGTTCGAGAGGATGACTTGCTCCTGTCCAGGCCGACAGACGGCGACGCTGCGATCTTCCGGGACAGCAATCCAGACTTCGCGCGTGCCGGCTCGTAGATATTGCTGGACCTTGCGGAGCAGTTGCGTAAAGACATCGCTAGGCGACATCACCTCGACGACGAGATCGGGCGCGATTTCCGCGTAGCCCTTGCGGGGTGGCTCCGGCATACGCTCGCGGCTCCAGAACGCGATATCCGGCCCGCGCACCGTGTCAGGCCGATGCGCGAGAATGACGCCGCTGTCATTGCTCGTGATCCATCCTAGCCGATGGTCGTCGATGAACCCGCCGAGTTTGCGGTCGAACTTCGAGCAAACCTGTCCGTGGTAGAAACTGGGCGGCGGCATGGTGATGAGGACTCCTTGGACCAACTCCTGTTGTGTCCCGTCTTCGGGTGACGGCAAGAGGGCGAAATCCTCTGCTGTCATCAAGGGGATCGTCGAGATCGTGGACATTCCGTGTTCTCCCTGGTTGGCGCGAATCCATTGAATCTTACTTCGCTGCCTCCTGTTTGACCATCCCGAGTGAGGCGGAGCCACATCCCCGCAGTGAAGACGGAGCAGTTCCGCGCTTCACACTGGGTAAGTGGTGCAGCGATAGGTGCCTATCCTCGGTCTACCCATTTCGCCTGTTCTCACCCGAGGCCCGCTCCCCATTGGGGCCGAAGGGGAATGATTCAACTCCGAGAGGCCGAACGGCTGATGTTAAGGGAGACATTGCGTTCATTCCATCGGAAGGCTCTGGAGGGTGCCCCATGCGAGGCGTCCTGTTCTCGATGCTCCTGGTCGGCGGATCGCTGCTCGCCACGGCTGGAGCGGCATGCGCCGAGGAATCCTTCCTCTATCAGCCCGCCTTCTGCATCGATCATGCGTTGCGCGGCCCGGCAGAAGCCTATCTTCCCCAGCCCGGCGATATCCTGTTGCGCCTGGACCGCTCGATTTTCTGGAGAGTCACGCACTACATGGCGCTGGCCTTCGACCCGAACGGCTCCGCCATCGTGTTCGCCCGGCCCGATGGCAGCCTGGCCATTCTCGAGGCCGGGCCGAACGACACGCAATGGGTGGGGACCCTGGATCTGTTGCCTCACCTGCGAGAATACGAGGCCGTGGGAAGGGTGTGGATCCGCAAGCGGAAGGTGCCCCTGACCAAGGAGGAGTCGTGCCGGCTGACGGCGTTCGCCCTCGCGCAGGAGGGCAAACGCTTCGCCCTGATTCGCCTGGCCGGGCAGCTCACGCTGCTGCGGAGCCGAGGCCCGATCCGCACACACTTCATGGGCGAACCGCGCGGCGATCGCAAATCCTACTTCTGCTCCGAGTTGGTGTGCGAGTCGTGCGTCGCCGCCGGCCTGCTCGAGCGGGAGCGCACCCGCCCCTCCGCCACTTACCCGCGTGACCTCTTCTTCGGGCGGTCGTTCAATCCGGTCGTCGACCGCATGCTCGATGTGAACTGCGGCTGGTATCCCCCGGCACGCTGGGTCTCCACTCCCGCCGGGAACTGCCCCTGCCTGAAGCCGTGACAGGACAAATCGGATCCCGGAAGCCGGGGGCACGCGGGCGCGCAACCCGCATCGGGCGGCTGCCCTCGGGCACCCCCGGCTCGGTCGCAGCGCATTTTCGTTAGACAAGGCACGGCATGTGCGACGACCGTCATCCATCTCCGGGTTTTCCGGAAATCATGGGATGGGGAGCAAGCGCATGAACCTTCGACTCTTGGGAATCACCGTGCTGTCCGCTGCCTTCGCTGTCGGCGGGGAGGAGCGGAAGCTCACTACCGCAGAGCCTGTCGGCACGATCGAGGCGGTGGCGACCTTCGACGGCCCGATGCCGACCGGCGTGACCGTGTCGCACAAGGGCCGCATCTTCGTCAACTTCCCCCGCTGGGGGGACAAGGTGGAATTCACCGTCGCCGAGATGAAGGGCGGCAAGGCGGTCGCCTACCCGAACGAGGCATTCAACCGCCTCGACAAGGACCGCCCCGCCGAACGCCTCGTGTCGGTGCAGAGCGTGGTCGTCGATCCCGCCGACCGGCTCTGGATGTTGGACACGGGCAGCGTCGAGTTCGGCCCGACCTTGCCGGGCGGCCCGAAGCTGGTCGGCGTCGATCTCGCCACGAACAAGGTCTTCCGGTCGATCCCGTTCCCCCCCGACGTGGCGCTGAAGACGACGTACCTCAACGACATCCGCTTCGACCTGCGCCGCGGCAAGTCGGGCGTCGCCTACATCACCGACTCCTCCCTGAACGGACCCAACGGCATCATCGTCGTGGACCTGGAGACGGGCAAGAGCCGGCGGCGGCTCAACGACCACGCCTCGACCAAGGCGGACAAGGCGTTCCTTCCGATCGTCGAAGGGCGACCGCTGATGAACCGGCCCAAGGGGGGCGAGCCGACCCACATGACCTTCGGCGCGGACGGGATCGCGATCGGCCACGACGGCAAGTACCTCTACTACTGTCCGCTCTCGAGTCGCCGCCTCTACCGCGTCGCCACGGAGGCCCTCCTGGACGAGAAGGCGACCGAGTCGGACGTGGCGAAGGCCGTGGAAGACCTGGGCGACCGGGGCTTCGCCTCCGACGGCCTGGAGTCCGACGACGAGGGGCGGATCTACCTGACGGACTACGAACACAACGCCATCCTCCGGCGGGGCGCGAACGGTCGCTACGAGACGCTGGTCTACGACCCGCGCGTGCTGTGGCCCGACACGATGTCCCTGGCGACGGACGGGCACCTCTACTTCACCGCGAACCAGTTGAACCGGCAGGCGCAGTTCCACGAGGACAAGGATCTGCGACGAAAGCCCTATGTGCTGTTCCGCGTGAAGGTCGATGGAGGCCCCGTTCTGCTGAAGCGCAAGGGCTGACCGAAGGTAGGCCCCGCGAGCCGAGCGGGGCTGGTCCGGCTCGACTCGCCGGACCTACTTCTATTATTCCCCCCCCTTCGTTCCGGCGATCGGCCCGAGGTTTGGGGATGGTAGGGTTTTTTAGGCGTGAGGGAGTATACCAACCTAACCGATGATGCGTTCCTTCGCCGGCCTGAAGCACCCCGCGTAACGGAAACCCCATGGACGTACCCCCTGTCAAGCCTCCGATACCATCGACCCCCTCCCACGCCGACCTGGAAATCAAGGACGCCCAGCTGATCTTTTCGGCCGTCTGGGCCGACCTGGAGGAGCAGCACGGCCGCGACAAGTTGCGGTTCCCCCGCGAGTTCATCTGGCTCGGCGGCGCGCCGGGCGCGGGCAAGGGAACCAACACCCCCTTCATCGCCGAGGCGCGCGGCATTACCGCCCCGTCGATCGTCATGAGCGACCTGCTGACCAGCCCTCACGCCCTGGCGATCAAGAACGCCGGCAAGTTGGTGGAGAACCGCGAGGTGATCGGGCTGCTCTTCGAGGAGTTGCTCTCCCCGCGCTACCACGAGGGCGTCATCATCGACGGCTTCCCCCGCACCAAGGTGCAGGTGGAGTGCCTCAAACTGTTCTACCACGAGATGCTGACCCTGCACAGCGAGTACCGCTCCACGCAACTCTCCCGCTACTTCCGCAAGCCGATGTTCCGCATCGCGCTACTCTTCGTGAGCGAGGAGGTAAGCGTCCAGCGCCAGTTGAAGCGCGGCACGGAAATCGAGGCGAACAACCGGCAGGTGCGAGAGTCGGGCAAGGGTCAACTGCTGGAACTCCGGGCCACGGACATCGACCCCAGCCTCTGCCGGAACCGCTACCGGATGTTCAAGGAGACCACGTTCGACGCGCTACAATCGTTGCGGAAGATCTTCCACTTCCACTTCATCGACGCCGAGAACGCCCTGCCCGAGGTGCAGCAGAACATCTCGCAGGAGTTCAGCTACCAGAGTTCGCTGGAACTGAGTCCCGAGGTGTACGAGCTGATCCGCGACATCCCGGCCGCCAGCCAACTGGCGCTGCACGCACGCCAGGAGTTGGTCGAACGCCTCGAACTGTACGAGGAGCAACACCGGCCCCTGTTCGAGCGGGTGGTCAAGCTCGTCCAGGATAAGATGATCCCGATCGTGCGGACCCACGCGATCTCCGGTCACGCCCGCATCAACCGCGAGGACGAGTTATGGGATGACCCTTTGGCCCTGCGCATCATGATCGATGTCCTCTCGGAACGCGGGTTCCACGCGACCGTAGACATCCACCGCATGGACGTGCCCGAGCGGATCAACCCGGACACCCGGGAAATCATCTGCCGAACCAAGAAGGTCTATCGCATCGAAATTCGCTACCAGGCGTCCGACATCCGGCGCGGGCACTGAGCATATCGCCCTACGAGGTTCGAGTCCCCCCGACCGTGGGGCCGAACGCCGCCGACGACGACGAGAGTTCGGTCACGGAGACGGTTCGGGTAGAGCAGCGCTGACGAGGGCCAATCGGAAAAGAATCGCCCAGTGGACGCTTCCGCGAGGTGGCTGTGCTTTGTACGATAATCCGCATCCTCTCGAGTAGCCAGTCGCTTCCAAGGAGACCTCCTATGGCCGAACTCTTCGGCAACTTCTACTTCTTGCTCTTCGGGAGGATCACCATCATGGTCGTGATCACGATACTCGCCACGGCGTGGACGACAACGCGCCAGGCGAATCTCGATGCCGACCTGAAACGCGACATGATCCAGCGCGGCATGTCAGCCGAGGACATCGAGCGCGTGATAGCTGCCTCGGCCAATTCCAACCCTCGAGACCAGCCATCGAGTGCCCAGGGCATCAGTGAGGACTCCCTCAACGAGGTCGTCTCGGTCCTCGGCCAAGTCGGCGCTTCGCCGGAGGTCATCGAGGAGGTGCTTTCGGCGTTTCGCTCTGCCGATGTGCCGACCCAGGAGGTCGTCTCCGAGGCGATCCAACACCTGGTCGAGAGCGCCGACGAGGTAACGGGTGAGCAGATCCTTGCGGTCGTCCGCGCTCTACGCCAGCAGAAAGAGGCCGCGAACGCCCACCTCATTCCGATTCGCGACGAACGCATCAAAGCGGACGGGCAATGAGAACGAGGACATGCCCCGTCCTCATTGTTGGCTTTCTGGCGGCTCACTCCGTCTCGGCGAACTCGGCGAGGCGCTGGCTGCGTAGGGGCTGGCGCAACTTGAGCAAGCCCCTCGCTTCGATCTGGCGGATGCGCTCGCGGGTGATGCCGTAGGCGCGGGCGACCTCCTCGAGCGTTTTGGGCTGGCCATCACGGAGGCCGAACCGCAGTTCGATCACCTCGCGTTCGCGCGGCGTGAGGGAGCGCAGCACCTCGCCGATGCGGTCGCGGAGCAGGTGTTGATCGACGGCCTTGCCGGGGTTGGTCGCGGACGGGTCGTCGAGGAAGTCCTCGAGGGCGCGTTCGCCGTCCCCGCCGAGCGGTTCGTGGAGACTCACCGGGTGCCGGGCGACGACGCGGAGGGACAGCGTCTCTTCGGCGGTGACGCCGAGGGCGGCGGCGATCTCCTCGATGGTCGGCTCGCGGCCCTGCGCGATGGACAACTCGCCCCGGACGCGCTCGACGCGGGCCAGCGCGCCGACCTGATGGCAGGGAACGCGGATCGTGCGGGCGTGGTCGGCCAGCGCGCGGGTGATGCCCTGACGGATCCACCAGGTGGCGTAGGTGCCGAACTTGAACAGGAGGCGGTGCTCGTACTTGTCCACCGCACGCATCAGGCCGCGATTGCCCTCCTGGATCAGGTCCGAGAAGGGCAGCCCTCGGCTGCGGTAGCGCTTGGCGATCGACACGACGAGGCGGAGGTTGCCCTCGGCCAGTTCGCGGCGGGCCTTCTGGTAGAGCCGGCGGCGCGTCTCGAGGATGGTGGCCCCGCGGGCGAGGTCGTCAGGCTCGGAGCGGGCCTCGTACATCAGTTCACGGAGTTGCTTGTTCGCCTTGTTCCGGCGCTCGCGGTCGGCGGCGGAGTTCCCGCCCGCCTCGGCGAGGTGGGCCAGGTCGCTCATTTGGCGCGACAGGCCCCGCAGGTCGTCGGTCCAGTGGTCGAGCAGGTCGATCCGGGGGGACAATTCCTCGGCCAGGCGGCGCGTCTTGTAGAGCTTGCGCCACAGTTGGCGGCGCAGGCGGGCGCGGGAGGCGGCGGAGGTCGCCTTGAGCATGTCGCGGAAGTCGGCGTCGGCCTCGCGGACGAGGGTCCGCATCGTCGGGATGTGGTGCGGCATCCGCTTGAGGATGTTCTCGCGGGTCAGGCCGAGCGTGTTGACCACGTCGATCGTGGGGTCGAGCGCCAGGTCGCCGTGCAGGACGCGGTCGAACGCCTCGACGACCTTGGCCAGGGTGCGCCAGGACGAGAGGGCGGCATGCCGGTAGCGCGAGCGTCGCATCTCGAGTTGCTGGGCGAGGTGCAATTCCTGCTTGCGGTTGAGCAGCGGGATGGCCCCCATCTGACGAAGGTAGAGGCCCAGCGCGTCGTCGGGCGAGTGCGAATCGTCTTCCGGTTCCTCGACCTCGCCGACGGGCAACTCATCGACGAGCGGCGGCTCGCCGTCACGCGGCACGGCGAGGACATCGTATTCGGATTCCGTGCCGTCCCCGAAGAGGCCACGCCCCTCGTTCTGGGGGCGCTCGGCGACTTCCGGTTCGTGGTCGAAGCCGACCGCGTCCTCGAAGGGTTGTGGGAGGGGTTGGGCCACGGGGGGCCGACCTCCTCGTTTAGTAGTGCGTTGTGTTGGCATGAGCTTCCGTCCTGTCGTAATGTCTCGAATCCTTGAAACCAGCAAGCAAAAGGACCGCCTTCGATTCCACCCATTCGTGTCCTCGGACAGGACTCGTGCGAAGATGCGATGGGAGTGAGGTACGGTGGCGTAAGTGCCGGTGCGATTGCGATCCTGCAATCGCCGCCAGGAGTTTTATCGTCCGCATGGTCCCTCACCGGACAGTATCGGTGAGGGTTGCGTCCGGTGCTACTCCTGGTCCTAACAAGGAATCCACCCAATATAGGATTATAGGCCCTCTCTGGAAGAGGTGCCTCACAAAATGTTCACGTTCGATACGAATACGAACGGGGAAGAGGAAAGAACCACAGAATCACAGAGGAATACACAGACAGAAAGTTGAGTAGTGTGCGGGTGAGTGAACGCCCCGTATTCTCTCCTCTACAACTATATTCTACGCATGCCGACTTGCTTCGTGATACGATTTCATCGCCTTCTCCTGGGAAATCGGCCCCCGAAACGGCCATTCTTTCGACCATCCGTCGCGTCTGAGGTGCGTAGAGGAGCGCCACCCCACCGTCTGGAACTCGCTACCCCGTTCGGCTGGGCCTCGCTTCGTTCGCCTGGGCCGTCGTCGGTAGGGTTCTCGCCGCCTCCGCCCCGTGCCTGGCGTTCTTCCCCAACGTCGAAGTTTGCAGCTGGTCTTGCTGACCTGGATCTGAACCACGCCCCTACGGATACGGACTGGGTCTCTGTCGTCCTCTATAGCGGTCGCTTCATCACGAAGACGACAATGCCATAGAGGTCGCCCTCCAAATCATGCAAATCGTGTTCGATGTCTTCCGCCTTGCCGAGTTTGCTCGTCCAACGGCCACTCGGCAGCTGGCGTGCGGCATGAGTTGGCCGGTCGAGCGCGTCGGCGAACAAAGCAACTTTCTCGAAACCAGGTTCCGCGTCCTCGCCCGAGCAATCGACGTAGCCGAGGGTTGCGAAAGCGGCACAGAATGCCTCCCGCGTCCGGACTCGCGCCAGGCCGTCAGGCCAATGGGCTTCGGCTGGATTTTCCAACGGCCACCACCAATGGTTCGTAACGCCAGCGGCCCAGGCGATGCAGTTGTAGACGGGATCGCGTAGGCTCGTCACTCGGAAAGAGCTTGTGCCCAGTTTGGGGAAAAGAGCCTTGATATGCTCTACCATTGGTAGCCGTTCTCCCGCCCCCAGCGCAACCAGGCTTCGCTCATTTTGCGCAGGTTGCCACCATCGGCTAGTGGAACCGGATTGGCACCTGTGATCCGCGCGAGCGCCCAGACCCACTGACGCGGTCCCTTCTCCAGGTCATGAAGCATAAACGGGATGACGGCTTCGCCAAGCGAGAGGATCTCCTGAAACGTAGGATGCTCGATGATCCGGTGCGAGTCGGAGAGAAACAACGTCTCCGCTTCCCACTTGGCTTCGAGTCGGCGAAACCGTTGCTCGAGGCTCTCGAGTGGTTGGATCGACAGGGTGTGTTCGATAGCACTCGTGACCATGCCAATTTCTCCCTTACTCGGGTGAGGCGAACTCTCGAGTAGATTCTACCTGTTTTTCTCACCCTCGCCACTCCGAATCAGTCTACGATCGATGTCGTCGAACTGCTCGATCACGGCGGCCCGCTTGGCCAAGAGAATCGTCGCGCTGACGATCATCGGGTTTTCCTATCAGGTCTTTCGAGTAGAATGCCGGTATCGGTGTCTCGAGGATGAGGAGGAATCGCGATGGCATTTGGCGGATTCAAAAGTCTCGGTGCGGTCGCGCTGACGTATCAGATCGTGCTGCGGCCCGAGCCGTTCGTCCAGCCGGTTCCCATGGTCGTGGACGAGGCGTTTCGGCGACGGCTGGAATTCGACCGGCTGAACGCTCCCGTCACTGTCTCCGAGCAAGCGATTTCGGAGTTCCTGATCGCCCCCGTACTCCAAGAGATGTGGCGGGCCTACAGCGATTCCCTGATGATCTGGAGCCATGTCGCTTTCGGAGAAGCGTTACCGTTGAAGGGCTTTCCCGATTACTTCTTCGCGAAGCGGTCTCCCCTGGGGCGGGTTCTCGATCAGCCCTATGTGCTATTCGTCGAAGTCAAGAGCGACGATTTCGATGCCGCCTGGGCCCAATGCCTGGCGGCCATGCTCGCCGCGCAACAGATGAACAAGCAGCCGGACCAGGTGATCTTTGGCAGTGCCTCCAGCGGCGAAGTCTGGTTCTTCGCCAAACTGGAAGGCAAGACGCTTCTCCAGGATCCCCGTTTGTTCACCGTGTCTCATCTCGACGAGCTGTTCAGCGCCTTGAATTACGTGTTCCAGCAAGCCAAACAAGAGGCACTATCCGCCACTGCGGGAGGCAGCTCCTGAACGGACAGTATCCCAAGAAGCAGCTGCGGCCCAGTCTGCTTCGATAAACGAGATCGCCAGGATAGGAGAACCGATCATGCTGACCGAATACCTTGGTGCCGCGATGCACCAGGCCATGTATGACCTGTTGCCGGATGGCGAGGGCTATTATGGCGAAATCAACGCATTCCCAGGAGTTTGGGCTAATGCGCCGACTCTGGAACTCTGCCGTGAGGAACTGCGCCATGCCCTAGAAGGTTGGGTTGTTTTGGGGTTGCGGCTCGGCCATACTCTGCCCGTGCTCGGCGGAATCGATCTGAACGCGCCCCTGGTTGCGGAGACCGTATAATGCCGCCGTTCGGGCCGATCAGCCGTGCCAACCTGATTCGCGCCCTGCATGCACTGGGATTTGTTGGCCCTTTTCCGGGCGGACGCCACGCCTTCATGGTCCGTGGCGAGCGCCGCCTTACCATCCCGAATCAACATCCAGGAGTGATTGGCGTAAATCTGTTAGGGCGCATTCTTCGCCAAGCGGGTATTAACCGTCAAGAATGGGAGTCCGTGTAGGCTTGCTGCCTGGGTCGTTACTCGCGATCCCAAGGCGCAGGCGAAAATGCCTCGAGTAGAATACCGGTATCGGTGTCTCGAGGATGAGGAGAAATTGCGATGGCATTCGGCGGATTCAAAAGTCTCGGCGCGGTCGCGCTGACGTATCAAATCGTGCTGCGGCCCGAGCCGTTCGTCCAGCCGGTCCCTATGGCCGTGGACGAGGGGTTCCGGCGACGGCTGGAATTCAACCGGCTGAACGCGCCTGTCGCGGTCTCCGAGCAGGCGATTTCGGAGTTCCTGATCGCCCCCGTACTGCAAGAGATGTGGCACGCCTACAGTGATTCCTTGATGATCTGGAGCCATGTCGCATTCGGGGAGGATCTGCCGCTGAAGGGCTTTCCCGATTACTTCTTCTCGAAGCGTTCTCCTCTGGGTCGGGTTCTCGATCAGCCGTATGTCCTATTCGTCGAAGCCAAGAGCGACGATTTCGACGCTGGCTGGGCCCAATGTCTGGCAGCCATGCTCGCCGCGCAACAGATGAATAAGCAGCCGGATCAGGTGATCTATGGCAGTGCCTCCAGCGGCGAAGTCTGGTTCTTCGGCAAACTGGTAGGCAAGACGCTCTTCCAGGATCCCCGTTCGTTCACCTTGACTCGCCTCGACGAACTGTTCAGCGCCTTGAATTATGTGTTCCAGCAAGCCAAACTAGAAGCACTAGCCGTCACCACAGTCCAAGGATGACGAAGAGCTATCGAGCAGATCCGCAACAAGGAATCAACGGGCCACGATTTCCCAGAAGGTACTGTCGTCATGCGTCTCCTATCGACCTTCATGCTGGCCCTGATCGTCACCTCCCTCGGGGCGGTCGCCCCGCCCACGCCGACCCACTGGGCCTTTCGTCCACCGAGTCGGCCTTCTCTCCCCTCGCTCCAAAATGCCGCCCGTGTCCGCACGCCCGTCGATCGCTTCATTCTCGCACGCCTCGAGGCGGCTGGCCTCGGCCTCAGCCCGGAAGCGAGCCGGGCGGTCCTCCTGCGCCGGTTGACTTTCGACCTGCTCGGCCTGCCGCCGACGCCGGGGGAGATCGACGCCTTCGTGGCCGACACCCGCCCGGACACCTACGAACGGACCGTCGATCGCCTCCTGGCCGACCCGCGCCACGGCGAGCGCTGGGCGCAGCACTGGCTCGACGTGGCTCGCTATGCCGAGACGAACGGCTTCGAGGCCGACGGCGAACGGTCGCAGGCGTGGCGCTATCGTGACTGGGTCGTCTCGGCGCTCAACGCCGACCTGCCCTACGATCGCTTCGTCACCGAACAACTCGCCGGCGACCTGCTCGGCAAGGACTCGGTCATCGCCGCCGGGTTCAACCGCTGCGGCCCGATCCATCAGGTGTCCGGCAACGTCGATCCGCTCGAGACGCGCCACGAGATGCTCAACGAGATGACGACCGGCTTGGGGGCGACGTTCCTCGGATTAACGCTCGGCTGCGCCCGCTGTCACGACCACAAATTCGACCCGACGAGCCAGGCCGACTACTTCCGCTTCGAGGCGTTCTTCTCCGCTTCCCGAGAGAAAGAGGTCGATCTCGCCGCGCCTGCCGATCGTCTTCGGCACGCGGGCGAACTCGCCGCCATCGAATCAAAGATCCTCCCGATCCGCAATCAGGTGGCCGCCATCGAGTCGCCGTATCGCAACAAGATCCGGGCCGACAAGCTGGCGAAGTTGCCCGCCGACGCCCGCGCCGCGTTCGCGGCCGAGGCCAGCAAGCGCACCCCGGCCCAGCAGAAACTCGCCGCCGAGTTCGGCCAGCTCCTCAAGGTGACGTGGGACGAAGTCGTCGATGCCCTTACCGAGCCGGATCGAAAGAAGCGAACCGCCTTGCGTGACAGGATGCACGCGATGGGAGCCGATGCCCCCGCACCACCGGCACGCGCCTGGTCGCTCGAGGAAGGCAAAGATCCGCTCATGGCCCACGTCCTCAAGCGAGGTGATATCCACAAACGCGGCAAACGGGTCGAGCCTGGCTCTCCAGGCTTCCTCGGAGTCGCCGGGCCGGGTCCGAACAATCGCCTCGGGCTGGCTCGCTGGCTCACACGGCCCGGCCACCCGCTGACTTCGCGCGTCATCGTCAACCGCCTCTGGCAGCACCATTTCGGCAAGGGCATCGTCCGCACGCCGAACGATTTCGGCCTCCGCGCCGACCCGCCGACACATCCCGAATTGCTCGACTGGCTTGCCGTCGAACTCGTCGAGTCGGGGTGGAGCCTCAAGCACATCCACCGGCTCATCGTCCTGTCGAGCGTCTATCGCCAATCGGGGAAGGCACCCGGCCTGCGCGGGGGCACAGTGGACCCCGATAATCGGCTCCTCTGGCACATGCCGCGCCGGCGGCTCGACGCCGAGTCACTGCGCGACAGCGTCCTCGCGGCCTCCGGGATGCTCACTCCCAAAATGGGCGGCCCGATGGTCCGCGTCCCGCTCGAGCCGGAGGTGTACGACCTGATCTTCACCGAGGACGAGCCGGACGGCCTCTGGCCGGTGACGCGCGACACCCGCGAACACACCCGCCGCAGCCTCTACTTGTTCAACAAGCGGACCGTTCGGCTGCCGATGTTAGAGTCGTTCGACCAGCCCGACACGCTCACGTCGTGCGCCGTCCGGCCCGTCAGCACGTTCGCCCCGCAAGCGTTGATCCTCCTCAACAGCCCCTTCATGCACCAGCAAGCCGGGGCGTTCGCCGTTCGACTGACGACCGAAGCAGGTGATGACCCGAAGGCGCAGGTGACGCATGCCTACCGCCTCGCCCTGGGCCGATCACCGAGCAAGGCCGAGCTGGAGGTGTCGCTAGCGTTTCTGAGTGACCAGGCCGGGTTGTTGCGCGATCGGCTGAGGGCGCTCGAGACGGTGGCCTTGCCCGACGCGATTCCCGACGGCGCGGACCCCGCGAAGGTCGCGGCGCTGGCGGACCTGTGCCTGGCGCTGCTCAATCGCAATGCGTTCGTGCATGTGGATTAGTTCTACGAGAAGCGATTCCGCGAGAACGGTCCGTCGAGTCGCGGAGCGCGCCTCGCGCTCCGCGTCGAGTCTAACCCCCGGATCGTGGGATCAAACGCGGGCTTCCCGAACTCGCCGAACGCACATCAGGCGTTGCCCCAGGCGACCCAGATCTGGCAGGCCGCCAGGTCCGCACCGGACAGGTTCACATACGGGTTGCCGTTCGTGTCGTTCTCGCCCCACGGGTTGCGAACCATGATCGATGTCACCTGCCCGGCGGCGTTGCGAGAAACCGACACCACCGTGTAGACGTGGCTTCCCACCAGCTTGGACCCCGCCGGGACCGACCCCGTGCCGATCGAGCACGACTGGTGCGAGTTCCAGTGGTCGAAGATCGAGTTGGCCACCGGGGCCGAGTTCCACGACGGGGCGAAGTAGCTCTCGCCCACCGAGTTGAGATTGTACGCCCGCAGCGCATCGGTCTGGTAGCCGTAGCTGAGTGAGTCGTAGGTGTTGGCCCCGGTGCGGTAGCTGGCGTAGGCCTTCTCCACGATCGCTACCCACAGGCTTCCCTCGCGA
Source organism: Planctomycetia bacterium (assembly GCA_025356615.1). Classification (GTDB taxonomy): domain Bacteria; phylum Planctomycetota; class Planctomycetia; order Gemmatales; family Gemmataceae; genus JANXSH01. The sequence goes on from JANXSH010001052.1 coordinate 28,879, forward strand.
CCCAGCCCGGCCATCGTCGGGTTGGTGCTGCTGGCGCTCCCGGTCGGTAGGTCCGCGTCCTCGCGGTAGAAGTTGTTGCCCAGCCGCACTCCGTAGGTGCCGTCGCCGAAGTCGGCCACCATCGAGCGGATCGTGCCGGGGCTGTCCTGTGCTACGGATCCCATTGGGGCCATCAGCCAGCAGTCGGCCAGGGCATTTTGATCGATGTCGGCGGCCTGCGGGCCGACGCTACTGAACAGCGGGTTGGCCGAGAAGTTCTTGTAGAATTTCCCATCCGTCGGGTCGGCGATCGAGTCGCCGTCAAGGGTCCGGTCCGCGCCGTTGGCGAACGAGCCGACGGCCTGGATCTTCTCCGCGTAGACGTTGTCGTAGTTGTAGGAATTCCCGTACCAGTGCCGCACCGTGTTCTTGTCCTCCCAGACGGTGTCTCGGCCGGCCTGACCGTCGGCGTAGTCGGTCGTTCCGCCGTCGATCGTGACCAGGGTGTCGTCGCCGTTGCCGCCGTACAAGGAATCAGTCCCCGCCCCGCCGATGATGCTGTCGTTGCCGTCCCCGCCGTAGAGGGTGTCGTTGCCGTCCCCGCCGACGAGCTTGTCGTCACCGCCGTCGCCATTCAGGGTGTCGTTCCCGGCCATACCCTTGAGGATGTCGTTGCCGTTGCCGCCCCACATCGTGTCGTTGCCGCCGTAGCCGACCAGCGTGTCGTTATTGTCGCCGCCGATCAGAGTGTCGTTGCCGTTGTACCCCTCGAGGTAGTCGTCTCCGCCCTGACCCCAGGCGGTGACCGACAGGCTGTAGGCGTTGTTCACGAAACGGTCGTTGCCGGCCCCGCCCACGAACTGGACCTTGGTGACGCCGGCCTCGATGCGGGTGAAGCCGTTGGTGGAGTCGTAGACCTTGATGCTGGAGCCGGACTGCGAGACGACGACGTTGCTGGCGGCGTTGTTGCTCCACATCGTCAGAACGCCGGCTGTCAGGGCGGAGGTGGTGACCGACAGGACAGTTCGGTCCTCGAGAGCCTCGAGGGTGGGGCGAAGACTACGACGAGTGGTACGAAGGGACATGGTGGTGGCTCCTTGGGTGGTCGATTCGGAAGGGGGGAAGGTTTGCACTTCCACTTACTGCCGACCAGGAAATTCGTGATGGGGAGCGACAGGAAAATGTCGAAAAATGTGGACACGGCTCGCTCATCCCCTCCGCGTATTTTACGCAAGACCTTATGAGAGAACAAGTTATCAGCTTTTTTCAGGAGCGTGTCCGCTTCGCCAAAGAAAACAAAGCGGCGATTCTCGCGAATGGCACTTCCGCCGGGAAAAAGGGCAATCGGCACGAGGATCTCAGGGGAGGAAGAGGCAAATCCTCGATCTCGCATCCCCAGCGGGTCGGCCCGCGCAGCACTCGACGCGGCGCGCACGCCAGCCCTTGTCGTGCTCCTCTCGGTTCCCCCTTCATTCCCCAGATCCTGGCGGCTCCCGAACCATTTGCTACACCCGCCCCATCGAATCGTTAGGAATTTCTGATTTGGGGACTGTTCCTCCGTGATGTGACTGCTAGAATGATCTAACTATGGAACGCCTCAACAAATATCTGGCGCACGCGGGCATCGGCTCGCGCCGCCACTGCGACGACCTCATCCAACACGGCCGGGTCTCGATCAACGGCCAGCCCGTTCGCGAGATGGGCATGCGTGTCGATCCCGCCGCCCACGCCGTCAGCGTCGATGGCAAGCCCGTCCAGAGCGAGCCGCTCGTCTACTGGCTCGTCCACAAGCCGCCCGGCTACCTCTGCACGAATCACGACCCGGCGGGCCGACCCCGCGCGCTCGACCTCATCGACCACGTAGACGAGCGCGTCTACACCGTCGGGCGGCTCGACGAGGACAGCGAAGGTCTGCTCCTGATGACGAACGACGGCGACCTCGCCTTCCAGCTCATGCACCCGAAGTTCGGCGTCAGCAAGACGTACCTCGCCCACGTCGCGGGCAAGCCCTCGAACGAAGACCTCGACAAGCTCCTGACCGGCGTCTTCCTGAGCGAGGGCCACGTCAAGGCGAAGCGCGTCAAACGCCTCAAGACGCAGGGCGACAGCACCTGGCTCGAGATCGTCCTCAACGAGGGCAAGAACCGCGAGATCCGCCGCATGCTCGCGGGCCTCGACCACAAGGTCATCCGCCTCAAGCGCATGTCGATCGGCCCGCTGCACATCGACCGGCTCCCCAAGGGCAAGTCGCGTCGCCTGACGCACGACGAAGTCACCCTGTTGCGCGAGGCGATGGACCGCCGGGCCAAGCGAGGCCGCGAGGCCGCCAACGACGGCCCCGAGGAGATGCTGCCGAGGCGTCCGGCCAAGCCGGCCCGCCCGCGCGTCGCCGCCGAGCCTGCGTCTCGTTCCATGCGGTCGATCCTCGACCCGCGCCCGCCGCGCCGGCCCGAACAGCGTCCGCAGCACCCGTCCCTTCATCCCGAGCCTCGCCCGGAGTTCGCCCCGCGCCCCGCCGCTCAGGGTCGGTCTCGCCCCGTGCGTCCCGACGGCCGACCGGGGAATCGCCGACCGCTCACCGACCGTCCCGGCCGCGACCGGCCCCAGTCATGAGCGGGGCGGTGCATCAGACCATGCGCGTGCTGGAGCAGGTCCGCCTGGCACGCGACATGTATCGCATCCGCCTCCACGGCCCCGAACTGGCCTCGGCCATCCGCCCCGGTCAGTTCGTGATGCTGCGCCTGCCAAAAACCACCGACCCGCTCCTGGGCCGGCCGTTCGCCCTGTACGACACCGTCCTCGATGGCGATCGGCCCGTCGCCATCGACATCGTCTACCTCGTCGTCGGCAAGATGACGAGCCGGCTCGTCGAGGTCCGGCCCGGCGAGAGTCTCGAAGTCTGGGGGCCACTCGGCAACGGCTTCGCCGCGTTCGACGACCTGCCCCACGTCGCCCTCGTTGCGGGCGGAATCGGCCAGACGCCGTTCCTCGCCTACACCCGTCAGTTGCTCGGCACGCGCGGCTATGCGGGAGACGCCCCCCGCCGCATGGCGCGTAAGGTGTCCTTCTACTACGGCGTCCGAACGGCGGACCTCGCAGCGGGCGTCGAGGACTTCCGCGCCGCCGGGGCCGAGGTCCACCTTGCCAGCGACGACGGCACCCTCGGCGAGCGCGGCTACGTCACCGCGCTGCTCGCGAAGCACGCGCCGCCCGATCTCATCGTCGGCTGCGGCCCCGAGCCGATGCTCCACGCCTTGAGCCGACTCGCCGAGGGCATGGCCCGGCCCTGCCACGTCTCGCTCGAGACGCCGATGGCGTGCGGCGTCGGCATCTGCTTCAGTTGTGTCGTGAAGGTGAAGACGGTTGATGGGGTGGACTACAAGCGCTGCTGCATCGACGGCCCGGTGTTCGACGCGGCGGGGGTCGAATGGGGGGGATCCCCGTTCGCGGGGACCACGCCATGAATTTCGAGCAATCGATCGTCGTCTCGGCCCCTCGGCAATTCCTCTTCTCGCTGACGCAAGACTACTCTCGCCGACTCGATTGGGATCCCTTCCTGAGATCCGCCGATCTCATCGATGGGGCGACGTGCGCGAACGTCGGCGTCAGGGCGTTGTGCGTCACCCATACCGGCCTGAGCATGGAGACCGAATACATATCTTTCGCCCCGCCGCGCGTGGCCGCCGTCAAGATGACGAGCGGTCCCTGGATCCTCGCCCGCTTCGCTGGCTCCTGGCGTTTCGAGGAGATCAGCCCCTTCGAGACTCGCATCCTATTCGAGTATCACATCGAAGCCCGGCTCTTGCGATGGTTGCTGACGCCGATCGTTGGCTGGATCTTCGCCCGTGATACTTGCAAACGCCTTGCCGCCCTGAAGGAGGCCGTCGAATCGGGGCGCACGCTCCGAGGAGGCCCGTTGTCCGGCCCAGGAGATCGGATCGAGACGATTCGCTAACGGCACTCCCGTTCCTTCATCCCCCGAAGGAGTTACCGCTTGTGGTCGGCCAGGAGCTTTTGCAAGCGGGCCAGTTCGACGGGCTTGAGGAGGTGGGAGTCGAAGCCCGCTTCGCTCGCCTTCAGTCGGTCCCCAGGCTGCCCTGAGCCGGTCATTGCGACGAGCAGGACGCTGGCACCCAGCGCCTGCCGGACCTGCCGGGCGACCTCGTAGCCGTTCAGCCCCGGCATGTGGATGTCGATCAAGGCCACCTCGGGGCGGAGCGTCAGGGCCGCCTCGACGCCGCGAGTACCGTCCTCGGCCACATCCACCCGGTGCCCCAGAAGCCCGAGCAGGGTGGCCAGGCTCTCCCGGCCATCCTGGTTGTCTTCCACGATCAGGATGTGACGGGAAGGAACCGCGTCGTCGGTCCGCGCTTCGGAATCCAGCCGTTCCGGCCTGTCCGTGCACAGGGGAAGCCGGACGGTGAATTCGGCCCCCTTGCCGAGGCCGTGGCTGGTCGCGACGACCGACCCGTTGTGCAGTTCGACCAACTGGCGAACGAGCGAGAGGCCGATGCCCAGTCCGCCCGGAGAGTGCTTCCCGCCCTGGTCGATCTGGGTGAACAGCTCGAAGACCCGCCCCAACTGGTCCGGGGGAATGCCGACGCCGTCGTCCCGAACACGGAAAACAGCGTCCGACGCCTCGCCGGCGGCGTCGAGCCAGATGTGGCCCCCTTCGGGGGTGTATTTCGCGGCGTTATTGAGGAGGTTGACCGCGACCTGGACGAGCCGGTCCTGGTCCCCCTCGACCCAAAGGGGCTCCGCCGGAACCTGGGTCGAGAGCAAGTGCCGCCGGGCCTCCCGAAGTGGGGCGTTCATCTGGACCGCCTGCTCGAGGACGGTACGAAGGTCGCACCGCCCCTTGCGGAGTTCCAATTTCCCCTGCGAGACGCGGGACACGTCCATCAGGTCGTCTACGAGTCGCGTCATCTGGCCCACTTGCCGCTCCATGACCTCCCGGACCTGCCGGAAGATCGGGGGGATCGCTCCCCCGACCCGTACCAACTCCAGGGAGGTCCGCAGCGGGGCGAGGGGGTTGCGCAATTCGTGGGCCAGGGTCGCCAAGAACTCATTCTTGCGGCTGTCGACCGCGCGTAAGTTTTCCTCCGTCCGCCGCGCTTGCTCCTCGATATTGCGGACGTACAGTTCGACGCTCGTCTCGATCGCCTCGTCGAGGGCCAGCCCGATCGCCTGCATCTCGCGGAGCCG
>JANXSH010001061.1 GCA_025356615.1 Planctomycetia bacterium
ACCCGATGCAATACAGATACTCCTGTCGCTTCCCCTTGACGGTCGTGGCGATGCGCAGGAAGACGCAGTCACCGCACACGGCCGGGGTACTGTAGGTCTCGCTCCCCAGCTGGTTCTCGCCGACGGCCTCGTAGTCGTCGGGCTTGGCTTTGAAGAGGAACGTCCGCCCCGATTCGTTCGTGGCGAGCAGGGTGTCGCCGACCAGGACGAGCGACGCGCTGAACGTCCCCTTGAGCCGATGACGCCAGACCTCCTCTCCGGTGTCGCACTTCCAGCACACGGCGATGCCCTCATCCATGACGGCGTACAGGTGTCCGCCGAGGACGATCATGGACGGGACGTAGATGCGGTTGCCCTTCTCCCAGGCGACCTTGCCGGAGCCGTCGGCGCGGACCGCCGCGAGGTGATTCTTCGGGTAGCCCCCGCTGGTGAAGATGTGTTTGCCGTCGGTGACGGTGGAGGTGACGCACTCGGTGGTCGCGCCCTTGGTTTCCCAGAGTTTCGCGCCGGTCAGCGGGTTGAAACTCGTGACGAGGTCGCAGCCGACCATCACGAGTTGGTCCTTGCCCTCGACGCGCAGGACGATCGGGGAGCAGTAGTTGGGTGCCTTCGGGCGGGGCTGCGTCCAGACGACCTTGCCGGTGACACGGTCGAGTCCGGCGACCGCGCCTTTGCCGCCCTTGTTGTCCGCCGAGACGAGGACCAGCCCTTCGTAGACGGTCGGCGAAGAGCCGAATCCCTGGTGCAGCACATAGTCGGCAACCTTCGTTTGCCAGAGTTGCTTGCCCTGGCGGGTCAACGCCGTCGTGTAGATGGCTCCGTCGTGCAGGAAGTTGATGAAGAGTCGCTTGCCGTCGCAGGCCACGCTGGACGAAGCGTGGGAACTCTTGCCGTTCCCCTTCTTCGCGAAACCGCCCTGGTGGACCTCGGTCTTCCAGAGTTGTTTGCCCGTCTCGCGGTCGAAGCACCGCACGGATTGCGATTCGGTCGCCTCTTCGGCTGTCGCCAGGTACACATGGTTCCCGACGACGGTCGGCGAGCCGTGCCCGCGACCGGGGACGGCAGTCTTCCACCGCACGTTCTCGGACTCGGACCACTTCAGGGGAGGCTTCTGGTTGGCGGGGGCGATCCCGTTTCGCGTCGGGCCGCGCCACCAGGGCCAGTCGGTCGCGGCGAAGGTGATGGCGTCCCCCGCCTCCTTCTTCGGCTGTTCGGCGCGACCCCCCGACGGGGATAGGATCAGACACGTCAGGGCGAGGGCGGGAAGTAGCCGGCGCATGGGAAGTCTCTGGAGGTGGGATGGCAATGGGGATGTTGTATCCCGCACCAGGCCGAATGGCAGGGCGTCGATGGAGGGGTCGGCCTGGAAGTCGGCGACCAGCTGGTACACCCTGCCTCGAGTCGCCCGTCAGGTGATCTTCCGCACCCGGAGCGCGGAGCGTATAATTCGGCATACCCCCTTCGCTCGAATCGACTCTCCCTCACGAACGGACCCCCACCAGGCCAGAAGAGGAACGGAATCATGACCCTGACAGCCGAACAGGTCGATCAGCAACGCAAACAGGCCGAAGAGCTGCTCTTCTCCGAGAAGCATGCCCTGGGCTTCGCGAAGGGGTTGTTCCTCGGGCAGTTCCAGTCGTCGCTCCTGTTCCCGTACCCGCAACTGACCGCCGAGCAGCGGCAAGTTGCCGATCGGTCGCTCGAGGAAGTGCGGAAGTATTGCGCCGAACACATCGACGCCGCTGCCATCGATCGCGAGGCGATGATCCCGCCCGAGGTCATCGCGGGCCTGGGAAAGATCGGCGTCCTGGGCATGACCGCCCCGACGGAGGTCGGCGGGCGCGGCTTCTCCCAACTGGCCTACACGAAAATCATGGAGGTCATCGGCGGTCATTGTGCCTCGACGGCCGTCTTCGTCAACGCGCACCACTCGATCGGTATCCGGGCGCTCCTCTTGTTCGGCACGCCCGAGCAGCAGAAACAATGGCTCGTGCCGCTGGTCAACGGTGAGAAACTCGCCGCGTTCGCACTGACGGAACCCGAGGCGGGGTCCGACGCGAGCAACGTCCAGACGACGGCCACGCCGACGCCCGACGGCAAGGGGTTCGTCCTCAACGGGACGAAAAAGTGGATCACGAACGGCGGCATCGCCGACGTACTGACCGTGATGGCCCGGACGCCGGGCCTCGCGGGAGGGGCGGGGAAGAAGAAGGAGATCACCGCGTTCCTCGTTACGCCCGACTTGCCGGGGTTCCGAGTGGTCGAGGCACGCATGGCGAAGAACTCGATTCGCGGCACGGCGACGGGCCGAATCGCCTTCGAGAACATGTACGTCCCGAAGGAGAACGTCCTCGGCAAGGTCGGGAAGGGGTTGCGTATCGCCCTAACGGTCCTCGACTTCGGGCGGACGACGTTCGGCGCGTCCTGCACCGGCGTCGCCAAGGCGTGCATCGAGGCGGCGACGAGGCACGCGAAGGGCCGCGTGCAGTTCGAGCAGCCACTCGCCGAGTTCGAGCTGGTCAAGAAGAAGATCGCGTTCATGGCGGCCTACTCGTTCGCGATGGAGGCGACGACGGCCCAGTGCGCGAGCTTCATCGACCGCGGTTTCGAGGACTTCATGGTCGAGACGGCCATGCTCAAGGTGTGGTCCACCGACGCGCTATGGCAGATCGTCAACGACACCATGCAGATCTACGGCGGCAAGGCGTTCTTCTTCGACGAGCCTTACGAGCGCTGGATGCGCGACGCCCGGCTGAACCTCGTCGGCGAGGGGGCCAACGACGTCTTGCGGGCGTTCATCGCGATGGTCGGCATCAAGCCCGTGGCCGACGGCTTCCTGAAGGTCAAGGACGCACTGTCCAGCCCGATTCGCGGCCTGGGCACGCTGTTGAGTTTCGGCGGCAGCCAGATCAAGTCGCGCCTCGTGACGCCGGACGTGCCGGTGAAGTCGGAGTCGCTGCGCGCGTCGGCCCACACCCTGGGGACGCGCGTCCGCGACTTCAGCCTGGCGGTGCAGAGGGCGTTGATGACGCACCGCGAGGCGATCCTGTTCAAGCAATACCTCCAGGAGCGCCTCGCCGACGCGGCGTGCGAACTCTACGCGAGCGCCTGCGTGCTGTCGCGCCTGGACAGCCTCATGGCGGTCGGCAACGGCCACGCGGCGCAGACGCAGCGCGACATCCAGGTCGGGAGATATTACCTGACGCTATCGGACCGACGCATCCGCCAGAACCTCGCGGCGCTGACGGACAACGACGACGCGGCGACGACGAAGACGGCGGACATGGTGTTGGGGAAGTGATAAACCTTTTGTCGCAACTCGGGCGGGGAGAATCCCAATGTCTCTGATGACTTCCCTCGGCGTCGATCGACTCCCGACCGATGAACAACTCCGGCTGATCGGTGAGATTCTCGACGAGCTACCGGAACACGCGCTGACCGAGGCGCAACGGCGAGAGTTGGACCGCCACATGACAAGGCTGGACCCAGAAGTTTCCGCCCAACCGGCTGAGGGCCAGGTGACTCTTACGGAAGACCAGAAACAGGTGTTCCAACGCCGTATCTCTGAACTCCGGGCGAACCCAGGCATCGGATTGACGTGGGAGCAGATCCAAGAACACGTCAAAGGTGGACGATGAGCCTCCCCTTGATCTTCCATCCCGATGTCCAGGACGAGATCGACGAGGCTTACCGCTGGCATGAACAGCTGCGCGTGCCACGAGGCGACGATTTCCTGATGGCGATCGACGAGGTCTATCGAAGGCTCGAGCAGATGCCCTTGATCCACCAGGTGATCTGGCAAGATGTTCGGCGGGCGTTACTCCGAAAGTTTTCTTATGGCGTGTTCTACTGCGTCTATGCGGATCGCGTCGAAGTGATTGCCGTGCAACACACCAGTCGAGATCCGGCTCGGTGGCAGTCTCGAGCATAAGAGAATCCGACCACTCTCCATTTGGTCTGTGATTGGCTGGAATCAGGACGAGTCGAGTACAAGCCTGATTCCGGCTCCTCCTGCGTCACTCCTTCTTCTTTTTCTTCGCCGGCTCCATGCCGTTGATCTTGCGAAGCGCATCCCCTGCGGCCGTCTTGAGGGGGCTTCGCCGCTTGGCCTCGCTGAGGGTCTCGAGCGCCTTGATGGCGGCGGTGTCGTCCGACTTGGCGACGGAACCGAGGGCCGAGGCGACCTCGAGGCGGATGTCGTCGTCGTTGCCCTTGCCCTTCTTCGCGGCCTTGACCTTGCCGTTGAGGATGTCCGTCATCGCGGGTACGGCGCTGCGGGCGCGCAGGCCGATCTTGCCCAGCGCGATCGCGGCCTTGCGCCGGACGGCCGGATCCTTGTTCGCGTCCTTGAGCGCCGAGGTCAACGCGGCGAGGCTCTCGGGGCCGAACTTGCCCAGCGCGTCGATGGCAGCCTCGGCGACCTCCTTCTTGGGGTCGTTCAGCGCGGCGGACAGGGCCGGGATGGCGGCCTTCGCCTCCGGGCCGACGTTGCCCAGGGCTTCGGCGGAATAGCGGCGGACGAAGAGATCTTTGTCGCCCAGAGCGCGGATCAAGTCGGGGACGGCAGGCTTCGCTTCCGGCCCCACTTCGGCGAGTTCCTTGGCGGCGGCGCGACGAATGTCGCTGTCCTTGTCCTTCAGCCTCGCAACCAGCTCGCGTACCTCCGCCCCCTCGATGTAGGTAGTAAACCAGATGCCCATCATCAAAGCCCCGGTCAACGCGATGCGCATAGCAGACCCCTCGTTCGAGGTGCGGCATAGTGTTCGATAGTCATCAATCCGAAGTTCGTTCGTCATTATTGAAGTTCGCCCTTGAATTGGCAAGGGCATAGGGTGATTTTCTCCTGCAATCTGTAGCTAAGAGGGTGTCTGAAAAGTTAAACAATCGCCGGTTTTGGCATGCGAGTTACCTTTGCCTGAGCAAGGCGACGAACCATAAGGCGTGTCATAGCCCAGTAGATCATGGCTTCGCTCGTGTCGGTTCGCCCCTCGTAGT
>JANXSH010001062.1 GCA_025356615.1 Planctomycetia bacterium
CCCTGAGCAAGCGCGGGCCACTAGATCAGTTGCCGTCGAAGCGTAGCTTGCCCGGATCGTCCTTCCAGCCGAACGACTTGGCAAACTCGTCGGACTCTCCGCCTTCTGCCCTCCGGCAGTGGAGCAGGTTCATTTGAACACGACGCCAGCGATGAGTCCGATCAGGGCCAGCAACATCACCGCTGCGGCGACGGCAGCCCCGATCACCCATCTCCTCTTCGCCGCCGGCTTCACTACCGGGGCGATCACGTGTTCGAGGGATTGCGCCACGAGGCGGGCCGACGACGGCCTTTCCTGGGGTTCCTTGGCCATCAGCGCCTGGATCAATCGTGACAGCCCGATCGGCACTCGAGGGTTGATGGTGTGCGGCGCGGGCGGATGCACCATCGCGACGTTGTACAGGATCATCCCCACGCCGGTCCCCTTGAAGGGGAGGATGCCCGTGGCCAGTTGGTAGAGCACACACCCCAGGCTGAACAGATCGGCACGGTGATCGACCTGCCCGCCGCCCTGCTCGGGGGCCATGTAGAGGGGCGTCCCCATTATCATGCCCTCTTCGGTTCGCCGGCCGTCGCTGTTCCCGTCTGCCGACCGCACCAGCCCGAAATCCAGCAGTTTGATGCGTGGCAGAGCATCCTCGGGTAGCACTTCGAGCCAGATGTTGGCCGGTTTGATGTCTCGATGGATGAGCTTCTTCTCATGAGCAGCCGCCAGCCCCAGCGCCATCTGCCGGCCCAGCCGGACGACCTCGCCGACCGCCATGACGGGGTCGCGTAGTAGCCGACTCTCCAGACTCTCGCCTTCCAGCAGCGGCATGGCCATATAAGGCGTGCCCGACTCCTCGCCGACGCCGAACACGGACACGATGTGGTCGTGCGTCACCGCCGCCATGGCGCGGGCCTCGCGCAAGAACCGCCGCCGGGCTTCGGGGATCGCGGCCAGTGTGGGGAGCATCACTTTGAGCGCCACGGGCCGGCGCAGCGTCTCGTCCTCGGCCCGGAACACGGCCCCCATGCCGCCGACGCCGAGCACCGCCAACACCCGATGCCCGCCGAGCCGGCCCAGTTCCTCGGAGGATTGTGCCGGGGCGAGCAGGCGGAGGATCTCTTCCGTCGGCAAATCGAACCGACCATCGCTAGAGGTCGTTCCTTGTTCGGGGGGAAGGGTCACTCGACCGGCGTCGGCGGCCTGCTTGAGTTGCTCTACGAACGCACTCGCCCTGTCGAATCGAGGCAGGGAGCCTGCCGCATGGAGATCGCGCAAGGAGGCCGCCAGCACGTCGGACGACGTGAGGTGATGCAAAGATTGCACACAAGGCGAACACGACTGAACGTGTTCCGCCAGCTCATCCATCATCGCGGCGGTGAGTCGGCCTTCGCTGAACTGCTGGAGCAGCGCGGCGTCGGGGCAAGACGTGGAAGCAAGCATGAGGTGATTCTCCCGAACGGCCTGGCGGCGATACCCGACGACCTCGCCCGCGTGCAGGCGAATAAACGATCGGCCACGAAACAGCATAGTCGAGCCGGATGGGGGTTACAACCTTCTTCCACCTACATTTTTGCTGATCCCGAACGCGACCCGTGGGCGAGGACGCCGACAGACTCTGGTGTTCCTGGAAGCAGGTCACACCGGACGCGTGAGAATCCGTTCAGGGATTTTGCTCGAAGTGAGAAGAAGGTGATTCGAAGAGATAGCGAGAGATGTCAACCGGGCGATCTGTAACGTACACGACAGGTTCGTTCAACGGCCCGGACGGAGCGGCTTCCAGAGTGGAATGTCGGGGAGAGGAGAACGATGCGCGAAGGCCCTGATCCTGGTGGGGGGGTGCATGGGGGAATGCCAGGCGTTGCCGAGGAGTCATGGGGAGCTAACAGGGGGGAGCCGGCAACGGCCCGTTGGAGCCAGGATCAGGGCTTCGCGCTGGGGGAGGACATCGACCGCGTGAGACACCTCTGTTCAAGGGAGTGGGGGGGAGCATGGTGGAGGTGCGAAGCGGAGGGGTTGGACCCGCTCGCGACGCCGAAGTCTTTCGCGGCCTGGTGGGGAGACACTTCACAGGAGTTTCACTTGATGACACAATAGATATCGACCAGGGAATGCGGTAGCTTGAAGGGGAAGAGGGGATCGAGGTAAGAAAGAGAAGGAAGGCATCAACGGGTCTTCCCGGCGGCCTGGAGCCGGGCGACGAAGGCGGCATGTTCTGGGCAGGCGACCCCCAATCGTCCCACCTCCAATACCCGCGCGAGGTTCATCGCGACGAGCGCGATGGAGTCGAGCCACAGGCCAGGGAACGTCTCGCTCCGCAAGATGCCGTCCTCCGAGGTGAGCTTCACGAATCGCCCACGCCGGAGGATGAACCAGTCGATCTCCTCGTCCTCGATGCGCCAGACGAGGTACTCGCGGACCTTGCACCGGCGATAGACTTCCAGTTTCGTCTTCATGTCCATACTGACGGTGGATGCGGATATCTCCGCGAGCAGTTCGGGCGCTCCGACGATGTAGCCGTCGTCGAGCTTCGCCTGTCCGCCAAACTCGGGTTGGATCATCAGAAGCAGATCAGCTTGCGGCTGGTTCTTCGTGTCGAGTCGCAAGGTCGCGTTGTCCCCCGCCTCGATGCGTGAGGTGACTGCTTCGTACTGAGCAAGCCAGCCACAGAGGTGAACATGCGGACGGCTGTGCTGTGTTTGACGAACGGGTGAGGACATAAAGACGACTCCCTCGATCAGTTCGGCCTTCTTGACCTCCGGCATGGCGTTGTAGCGGCGCTCGAACTCCCCGCTGTCGAGGTGGTCGCCCGACTGCAAGAGGGGTATCGATGCCGTCTCCACGCGGGGAGCTTTCAGGATGGAATGACTCTTCAGCATGGTTGGCTTCTCTAAGAGGGTGTCTGAAAAGTTAAACAATCGCCGGTTTTGGCATGCGAGTTACCTTTGCCTGAGCAAGGCGACGAACCATAAGGCGTGTCATAGCCCAGTAGATCATGGCTTCGCTCGTGTCGGTTCGCCCCTCGTAGT
>JANXSH010001077.1 GCA_025356615.1 Planctomycetia bacterium
CGGCTCCGATTTCTCGGGAAATCCGGACGAGGCACTCCACGTCGAAAGGCTGCAAATGATACTATTTACGAGGTGAGATGCCCTCTCAGAGTGGTTTCTCTCGGGAAAAGCGGATCCATTTTCTACCTACTTTCGAGAACCACACCCATGGCGGACACGATGACATTCCCTTGACTGGACGGGATGAGGTGATAGGTTATAACCTTGTAAAGACCCCACATCGAGCGAATCGTGACAGCGACTCCCATAAATGCCACGAGCGAGGCTCGGTAAAATGGGTGGTTTGGTAGCGCCGCGCTCGAAAGTTGGGTCTGGAGAAAGCCACTAGCTTTGCCGTTCCAGTCGGCAAAAACGTTATTACTCATCCCAACTAAGGCACGCTCCGTATGACCGATCGAGAGCCGTTGATTTTGGAAGGGACGCTCGAGCGACTTCGCGCCGCCCAGGACGACATTCGGGATGAATACCGCGCCACCAACCAAGACCCTTGGATCATCGGGTATTCCGGGGGCAAGGACAGCACGCTCCTCGTGCAACTCGTTTTCGAGATGCTCCTCGACCTCGCGCCCGGCGACCGCATAAGGCCCGTCCACATTCTCTGCAACGACACCTTGGTCGAGTCGCCGATCCTGATGGCGTACATCGACAAGATGCTCGGTCGGTTGCAGAGCGCTGCCGACAGTCTGAATCTTCCCATCGTAGTGGTCAAGACGACGCCGGACCCTGACCAAACGTTCTGGGTCAACCTCATCGGGCGTGGCTACCCGGCCCCGACCCGGATGTTCCGGTGGTGTACGGACCGCATGAAAATCGCCCCTACTTCCAACTACATCCGCACCAAGATTTCCGAGACCGGCGAAGTGGTTCTGCTGCTCGGTGTCCGGCGGGCAGAATCCCCAAACCGAGCCGTGTCGATGAACCGGCACCCGAACGTCCCCGGCACCCGACTCAATCCGCACGATGACATGAAGGGGTGCATGGTCTTCCGGCCTCTGATCGACATGACGACCGACGACGTGTGGCTAATCCTGCTCCAGAGAACGCCTCCCTGGGGCGGGAGCCACAGGGAACTGGTGACGCTCTACCGCAACGCCCAAGGAGGGGAGTGCCCCCTCGTCATCGACAAGTCCCAAGCGCCGTCGTGCGGCACGTCGTCTTCCCGCTTCGGGTGTTGGACCTGCACGGTCGTAGAAAAAGACAGGTCGATGGAAGGGTTCATCGATTCCGGGCATGAAAACATGGAGCCGCTCATGGAATTCCGTGACTGGCTGGCTATATTCAGGAACGAGCGGTCGAAGCGCATGGTGGAGCGGCGGGATGGGCGGATCTCCTTGATGGGCGATGGCGTCACAACTGTGGCGGGACCGTTCACCATTGAAGCTCGCCAAGAAATTCTTGCTCGTCTGCTCGCGGTACAGGATGAAGTCGGGCTGCCTCTGATCAATGAAGACGAAATCGCTCGCATCCGAGCCATGTGGGCCGACGACGCTGTCGAAGAGGCGAGGCGGCACCTCAAGGGGCGTGAGCAACTTCGGGAGAGTGAACGAACATGAACGGGATACCGCTGTTCGATCAGGGAGACGCGCGAGACGCCCTCAAGAAGAGGTGCCGTGAGGCCAAAGTTCCCATCAAGTTACTCGAGGACTTGGTAGAAGCCGAGATCGAGCAGATCGGCAAAAGACGGAAGCGAGGGCTTACCGATCGCTTCGACCAACTGCTTGACCCCTCTGTCGGGGCCGATGGCTCGGAAGGACAAGGTGACTAACGATGTTTCTCCGCTCGATCCAACTCCGCGACTGGAAAGCATTCGCAAGCGGCACGTTCGACTTCCCCATCCCGACGAAGAACAAGAACGTCGTCCTGATCGGAGCCAAGAACGGGTATGGCAAGACGAGCCTGCTTGAAGCGATCATCCTCGGCTTGTACGGGCGAAAAGGGATGGACGCCCTCGCTCGCGCGGTCACCTCGAACTCGGACATGGACAAGTCCTACGACGAGTTCATGGAACGCGCCCTACACGCCCAGGCATTGCCGCAAGGCCGCACTTCCATCACGATCCAAATCGTGTTGGAAAGTACGGTCGAAAGACTCAAGATTATTCGAAAGTGGCACTTCACGGGCAGCGGGAAGCATCGCCGCAACGATGAAGAAGTTCAACTCTACACAGGCAAGGATGAGGAGCCGAGCAAGGCTCCGGGGTTGCGGCCCACGCGGGAAGAGAAAGACGAACACTATAGCAGTCTGATCGCCAGGAACTTCCTCCCGTTTCACCTAATTGAGTTCTTCTTGTTTGATGGCGAGCGTGTTCAGCAGCTTGCCAAACAACAGAAGGCGGATACGGTCAAGCAGGGGGTGGAGGGAATTCTTGGGGTACAACTGCTCCGTGAACTTCAACAGGATTTAGTCGGCTACGCCCAGAACCGACGCAGGGGCGTGGAAAACATCGAAGACGAGACGCTTACCCGCGTCAACGACCAGATCTCCGAGATCGAAACCCGCCTCGAACCGTGCCAGCAGAAACTGAAAGAACTCGAAGACCAGATGGCCCCGATCGGTCAGCGGATCGAAGAGTTGACCCGCACGGTGCGAACGATGACCGGAGGGAATTCGGCCACCGTGAAAGAGTTGATGGAAGAACAGTTTCGGTTCCGTAGGCAACGGGAGAAAGTCGAAGAGCGACTCAATCAGATGCTCCGCACCGACCTTGCTTTCGCGTTGGCCGGAAAGCCACTGCGAGATCAAGTCAGTACGGCGATCCGGTCTGAGATCAAGCGGGCTCAGTGGCTCGCCAGCAAGAACCACACTCGCGAGAAACTGGACCGCATCTTGGCCGGGCTACAGGCCGATGAGCCAATCATCCAGCCCGAACTTACCGAACACCAATTGGGCGTCCTTCGTCAGCGGATCAGTACCGTTTGGGAAACTCTCTGGCATCCGCCTCCCGCCGACTGTGCGACCGAAGAACGGCACATCTATTTGACCGAGGCTGAACGCCGTAAAGTTATCGAACGACTCGACAAGGTCGAGCGGCTCGGAGTCTCCGAACTGGAGACGCTCCTAGCCGACCATGACGAGGCGACGCTCGCGTTCAACCGACTGGGTCACCAGATCGCCGGATTGAGCGGAGTCGAGGATCGCATCAGGGAAGTGACGGACGAACTCCAGCGATTGAATCAGCACATGGGCGAACTCCGCGAGCAGATGGGGGCGTTGACCCGCCAGGAGCAGGCCGACACATCCTCGCTCAACGATCTCCGACAACACGCCGGGCGGATGGCCGCTCGCCATGAGAGCGCCCAGCCAATGCTGGCTCGTGCTGCAAGAGCCGAGACGATCGCCAACTTGATCACAGAGGCCATCGACGATTTGTACCCGCGATACGTCGCGCGTCTGGGCGACGAGATGACTTCGATCTACAAGCAATTGGCCCACAAGACGTTAGTGAAGAAGATCGAGATCGCCACGGATTGCACGGTCAAGTTGCTCGGCGACAAAGGCCACAACATTCGGACGATGGACTCGTCGGCGGGCGAGGAGCAGATATTCGCCCTATCGTTGATTGCGGCCATCGCTAAAGTGTCGGGGACAAAAATTCCCATCGTTATGGACACCCCCCTGGCCCGGTTGGACACTGACCACCGATGCAATGTTCTGCGGTATTTCGCCGCCCACGCCGGGGAACAGGTGATCTTCTTATCCCAACCGGACGAGGTGAACGGCGAATACCTGAAGGTGATTCGGGATCGGGTCTGTAAGGCGTATCACATCGAATACGAGGAACTCGGCGATGGCGTCGGCAAGGCTCACGTCCGCAAGGGCTACTTCCAGAGCGAGGAGTTCTGATTATTATGGCTGGCCTGGTCACCAATCTGCGATCTTTGGACTCCGCTAACTTCAAGACCTCGAAGCGTGCGGACGGGGTTAATGACTCGATGAAGTTCAAGCTCGGGTTACAGCACCGTTACGAACCCGCCCGGCTAGCCATCGCCCACTCACTGGCGATTCCCGATCAAGCCCCCTTGTTGTCAAATGACGATGCCGACGATTTGGGGAAAGTCGTCATGGGCAAGACCCTGTTCGGGGACGACGAGTTGCCCCTCTGGGTCGCGATGATCGTCGAAAAAGCCGGGCTAGTCCATCCCACAGTCGAAGAGATCCAGGAACAAGTCCGTCGACACTGGCACCGCGGCATCCTGTTGCTTCAGTCCGAGTGGGAGAACTGCGAGAGGGAGAATCCAGAAGGGGTCTACGAAAGGTTCATCCTCTTCCTCGCTCAGCGAGCTGGGCTGCCGGCCTACGGGCAAAGCACGACAACAACGGGCGACGACGGGCAGACGATACCAAGGAGCCGGTCAGCGATCCCCATTCTGGTGCGCCTCGGCGATCCAGGTACGGATGAGAAGACTGGGCTGCCGGCGAACTGGCTCTTGAACGGCAAGGGGTCGCCGCATGTCGCCCTTATGGGCGGTACAGGCTCGGGCAAGACGCGGCTCGCTCGGAACATCCTCGTCCAAATTCGTGTGCAATCCAAAGTGCCGTGCATCATCTTCGATTTCAAAGGTGATCTCGCCAGCAACCCGGCGTTCGTGAGCGAGGTCGGCGCAACGATTGTTGCTTCTCCGGCCAACCCCGTCCCGCTGGACGTGTTGCACATCCCCGACTCGAGTCCGACCGAGGTCACGAACGGGGCGATCCGCTTCCGGGATTCGTTCGTCTTGATCCCCAAAAGCCGACGGGTGCAGGCAGACGAATTGCGAGATGCCGCCCGAGCCGCATTCCAGAAGCGTCGGCCGGATAAGCCGATCGAGATTTCGACCGTCCGCGACGAACTGCTCGCCCTCTACGCCGCGACCTCCCGGAAGGGGAATACTCTCAATGCGACGTTCAACGAGATGACCCAATGGAAGTTGTTCGACCCCCGGATGGCACCGGCAGATTTCTTCGGACGGAGTTGGATCATCGAAGTTCACAATGCCCCAGAGACGGCACAACGACTGATCGTGTTCTTGGTTTTGGACGCCCTCTACGCCTACTTCAAGTCGCTGCCTGATTCGGCGATGGACGGCCAGGGACATCGGGCATTGCGGCTGGTCCTGGTCGTGGACGAGGCCCGGCGGGTGCTGAGTTACGGGCAGCCGTCGCTCATCAGTTTGGTGCGTGAGAGCCGCTCGAAAGGGATGTCCGTCTTCCTGATTTCTCAGTCGCCCGAAGACTTCGACAAGGAGGAGGACAATTTCCTCGACCAAATCGGGCTAACCCTTTGTTTCAAAGCGAACGGAACATCTCCGCGAGTGCTGAAGGCGTGTCTCGGTCAGACGGTCGATCTGGCGGGCTTGCCAGACGGGGTGGCCGTGACCCGGCTTCCCGGTTTGCCGGGCGTCACCCGAATCAAGGCGTGGGAGTAACGCGGGGCTTGGAGTAACCATCGCTTTTCCAACCCCCCAGATAGCTTTATCGTGACGCTATTTTTGGTCTGCCCTGCCTCAAGAGTTTGGCTGATCGAGAGTCCCCCCATGCAAATCGACCTCAACTGCGACCTCGGCGAGGGCGAAGCCTTCGACGCCGAGCTGATGCCGCTCATCACGTCGGCGAACGTCTGCTGTGCCGCGCACGCGGGCGGGCCTGCGGAGAGCCTCGCGGCGGTTCGGCTCGCGGTGGCGCATGGGGTGCGGATCGGGGCACATCCGGGATACCCGGATCGCGAACACTTCGGGCGGCGCGAGATGGCGTGGGAGAAGGGCCGACTCATCGACGAGGTCTCGACGCAGGTTCGCGCCCTGATGGCACTCGCGGAACGAGTCGGGGGGCGGGTGGAATACCTCAAGCCGCACGGGGCGCTCTACAACCAGGCGTGTCGGGAGGAGGCCATCGCCGACGCCGTCGCCGAAGTCGGCGAGAGCCTGGGCCTGCCGATCATGGGGTTGCCCGGCACTTGCATGGAACGCGGGCGGTTCGTCGCGGAAGGTTTCGCGGATCGTCGCTACCGCCCGGACGGCTCGCTCGTGCCGCGCGGCGAGGCCGATGCGTTCGTCCACTCGCCGAGCGAGGCGGTCCAGCAGGCGGAGCGCCTCATCGCGGCGGGGAAGGTGCGGACGCTGTGCGTCCACGGCGACAACCCCGAGGCGGTCGCGTTCGTCCTGGCGTTGCGCGCGGCGCTCCTCGGCGCGGGGTTCTCGATCCGGGCGTTCGACCTGCCATGAGTGCGACCCTCACTATCCTCCGGCCCGGTCTCCGAACGCTCGTCGTCGATGCGGGTCGGCCGCGTTCACGCGGTTTGGGGGTTCCCGTCGGTGGGGCGGCGGATCGCTTCGCGCTCGCCGTCGGCAACGGCCTCGTGGGCAACGCGCCCACCGAGTCGGCGCTCGAGATCGCCCTCGCGGGGCCGACGGTCGTCGCGGATGCCCCCCTGGCGTGCGTCGTGTATGGGGCACCCTTCGAGGTCCGCGCGGGAGGTCGGGCGATCCCGCCGAACACCACATTCACGCTGGAACTGGGCGAAAAACTCCTCATCGGCGGGACGCCTCTCGGCGTGCGGGCGTACCTGTGCGTCCGGGGCGGGTTCGACGTGCCGATCATCCTCGGCAGCCGATCGGGTCTCGCTCCGCTGAAGGCGGGAATGGCCCTGGCGTGTCACGCGGGCCGGATGGCGAGTCGCTCCCTCGTCGAACGTCATCCCATGATCCATGAGGCGGCCGGGCCTGCCACTCTGCACACGCTGCCCGGTGGACAGGCGTCGTGGTTCGACGCGGGGGCGCTGGTCTCGCGGACATTCCGCGTCGGCGCGGCGAGTGATCGCATGGGCCTCCGGCTGATCGGCGAGCCGCTCGCGGTGCCCCCGCGCGAGATGGCGTCGGAGCCGGTCTGTCCGGGGACGGTGCAGGTGACGCGCGACGGGCAGTGCATCGTCCTCGGAGTCGAGGGGCAAACGATCGGCGGCTACCCGAAGGTCGCCCAGGTGATCGCGGCGGACCTCGACCGGCTGGGCCAGCTCCGTCCCGGCGTCGAAGTCGTCTTCCGCGAGGTGGACCTCGACGAGGCCGCCCTCCGGTGGCGGCGACGGGCCGGAGAGCTTCACAGGCTCCTGATGCGTTTGGAAACGACACTCGATCAGACGCGGCGCGCGGAATATTACCTCGGCAAGCGAAGAGATCACAGGGGAAAACGTGAAGATCCCACCTCCCAAAGCTAGAGCGAATGGGGTGGGCAGGCATCGAAACGTAACTTGAAGATGTCATGGAATTTATAGGCAGAAGACACCACCGGCTGACATTGGGTGGGCGTGTCAAGCCTGGTATCATCAGGAAGGGTGGGCATTAGTCAACCGTAAGCTGGCGAATGGCGTTTCCTCGTAAGATAGACAAATGGCGATAGCCGGGGTCCTCTCTGGGTGCGATTCCTATTGCCTACAAAGGGACCACATGGCATCGTGCGTCGGTGGTGACGCGCCCACTTTAGGAGAAGGCGAGCGGGCTTCATGGCAAGGTCAGACCTGCTGATAAATCTGGTGAAGGCAGGTGCTTCGGGGGACACGTCGTCGTTCCGCAAGGTCGTGGATCTGCTCATCGCTGAGGAGAGAGGTAAGAACCACGACATCTTGGCTGACCGTCTCGCACAGGCCACCACTCCGGTCAAGAGCAACGGCCACGGCTATCGCTTCCTCCATCCTTCCACCCCGTCTCTCCCGAACGACCTGTACTACGAATTGGTCTCGAAGAGAACGATCGAAGACCTTCTCCTCCCTGATGATGTCCTCATCGCCGTGCGGGAGTTGGTTGAAGAGCAGAACCGGCATGACCTTCTGAGGTCATAGGGCCTGGAGCCTCGGCACAAAATTCTTTTGACGGGCGAACCTGGCAACGGCAAGACATCTCTTGCTGAAGGGATTGCTCACGCCCTGGCAGTCCCCCTCGTCGTGGCCCGCTACGATGGTCTGATCGCTAGCTATCTGGGTGAGACCTCGTCTCGCCTTGCGAAGCTCTTCGACTACGTCCGCACTCGCGCGTGCGTATTGTTCTTCGATGAGTTCGACACCGTCGGAAAGGAACGCGGCGATGCTCACGAGACTGGCGAGATCAAGCGAGTGGTTAGTTCGCTCCTGCTACAAATCGACAGCTTGCCGAGTCATGTGGTTGTAGTGACCGCGACAAATCACCCGGAGCTCCTCGACCGCGCCGTTTGGCGGCGCTTCCAGTTGAGGCTCGAACTCCCCCCCCCTCCACCAAAGACATCGAAGCTTACTTCACAGCGGCCGAAGGACGCCTACAGTTCTCGCTAGGGGTCTCCGCGAAGACACTGGCCGAGAAGCTCGAAGGTGCGACCTTTTCGGAACTGGAGGATTTCATCACCGACGTTTCGCGGAGGTACGTCTTGTCCCTCCCTGATGCGAACGTGAAGAAGATAATCCAGCAGCGGCTTACCCAGTGGCAGCACCGCTTCCGCCCGGAAGAGTGAGAGTGAGCGGCGCTTGACGGGATCTCCATCGATGGCCGAACTACCTTTGCTCTTCTTCCCACAATCGTCCTCTCATACACACACCCGCTGAAGCTGACCCGAAATCCGCCCTGGAAAAATGAGACAGCGACAGCGGGTACGTGTATCAGGATCCCGCCGTTCGCTGCGGGGGTGGGGGCGTTCTCGTCAAGCCGAGCGCCGCCGAGCAGAAGGCTCGTCACGACCACAAGTTCCGCGAGATTTCGAACAGTTTCCAAGACTTGACGACCTCTATCAGAGGGATGGAGCCCGAACAGGTCATTGTCCTCGAGACGCTTGGGGAGTCGGTCGAGAAACTGGTCAACGCCGCGAAACAAATCCCCGGTCTCGAATGGCTTACCGAGATCGACCTCGACGACTGCGAGCCGTGCGACGACTTCCAGGATGAGAAAGACGCCGCGAAGAAGCAGAGCCGCCGCCTCTATCTGATGATGAGCAATCAGCAGGCGATGATCCGGCTGGCTTCGTTGTGGCAGGAGTGGTGCGCGGACCCTGACAAGAGGGCCACGAACAACTACGGGCCTTTCAAGAACATCTTCATTCACCTCAAGGACATCAGGAGATGGAGCGTCCGCGACCGGATCGATGATACCCGCGTCGTTCGCTACTGGGAAGAGACCCTGAAATACGCGAGGGGGAATGTTCGGTTCGAGGTCGAGTTGTGGTGCCGCGGCGACGACGGGCGACGGCGGGCGGCATACGAGATGCTGCGAGGAATCATTGAGACCGCTGGAGGCCGGTGCATCTCCCAAGTCCTTGTCACCGACATCTTGTACTACGGCGTCCTGGCCGAGTTGCCCGCCGCTTACATCCGCCAGACCGTCGATCAAATCATGGCCCAGAGCTACTCGCATCTGCTCCAGTGCGAGGATGTCATGTTCTTCAGGCCGCACGGGCAGTCGGAGATCCTCGGACACTCACTCCCCGAGGGGGAAGAGCATGTAGCCCCAGCGAAGTTCGGCGTCGCGATCACCTTGCCGACAGGAGACCCGGTGGTGGCGCTGGTCGATGGCCTCCCCCTAGAACGTCACGAGGCCATTAAGGGCCGCATGAGAATCGACGACGAGGACAACCACGGCTCCCACTACAAGCCACACCAGCAGATACACGGCACGGAAATGGCTTCCCTCATCATCCGAGGGGATCTAAGTCTCGACGGTGCCCCCCTCCCCCGGCCTGTTTACGTTCGGCCCATCTTCGTCCCCTACGAGGACTTCAACAAAAATGTCGGGGAGAAGACGCCCGACGACCAACTTCTCGTGGATGTAATGCACAGGGCGGTCTTGCGAATCGATACCGAAGCCCCCACGGTGAAGGCAGGGCCTACGCATCACGGCTTCTCCAAATTCTGACTTCCGACCAGGATTTCTGCCAGGAAGTCCGGGTCGAGAGCCGCCATGAATCGCTTCACCTCGATACTCTGCTTGCTTGGGTTCCGCTTTAGCATCGATAATGCCA
>JANXSH010001088.1 GCA_025356615.1 Planctomycetia bacterium
CCCAGCTTCACACTTTGTTCATGATGCACGGGCGCGGGCCATTCGTCCAGCTTTATTCGGAAGAAAATATCCGAGAGGATTCTGGCCCGTCCTCCGGTCGGGAGAATTGGTCAAGAGCCGGCCGTCCTCGCGGAGGTCCGAATCGGGCCGGATCGGTCGATTTCGACGAGGAATGAGGTCGATCGGGATCATCGACCAACCGGGCGAATGACTCCCCCGTGTGTCAAGGCGTCACGGCGCGCGCGATCGCCCGGATCTCGTGCGCCCAACGACATCCCGTCACTTCCCCGCGAACAACCCCTTCGGCACCTTCCGCACCGCGCCCCCCGGTGGGTCGATTCCCAACGATGCGGCGAGGATGACGGCGGCATGCTCGGGGGAGACGCGCTCCTTGCGCTTGCCCGGCTCGACGTTCGTTCCGAAGACGACGAGCGGGACGTGGGTGTCGTAGGCGTGCGGGCTGCCGTGCGAAGTGCCGGTCAGGTAATAGTTTGGGATCCAGTAGGGCTTCAGGACGACCATGATGTCCCCGGACCGATCGGGATGATACGAGGCTTTCACCATGCGACCGACCTCGTCGAGTGGCTTGTCGGCTGTCATCTCCGCGCGCGTATAGGTGGTCTGGATTCCGGTCTTCTTCTTCAACCACTCCGCGAGAACCTTCTCCACCTCCGCTCGCCCCGCTTTTCGTCGCTTCAACTTCTTCCGATCGAGATAGAGCATGTTGCTCTTGGCCGCCTCGATCCAGGTGTTCTTGTCTTTGGCCCGTGCGTCGGGGAATTTCTCGTCGAGATACTCTTCCGCAGCAGTCAGCATGAGGTCGAAATCGAATCGACCGGCGTCGATCTTTCGCGACCTCGACAGCTCCGGCAAGGGGCAGATGCCATGATCGGCTGACAGGACGACGACGTATTTCCCCTTGCCTACCTTCTCGTCGAGGGTCGTCAGGATGTCCTTGACCAGTAGGTCCGACCGCAAAGTGATGTCGAGGACTTCTTGCGAGTCCGGCCCCCAGGAATGGCCGACGAGGTCGTTCGAGGAGAAACTGATGCTCAGGAAGTCCGGAGTCGAGCGGGTGCCGAGTTTCTCGGCCTCGATGGCCTTCTTCGCCAGCTGCCAGAGCAGGTCGTTGCCCATCGGCGAGTTCGCGACAGCCGCGCGATAGACCTTCATCGACTCGTCCTTGCCGCCGTCGAACGGGTGCGGGAAGGTCCGCCCTTGCGCCGACCCCTTCCCCTCGCCGATGACATCGTCCGGGCCGGACCATTTCACATAGTCCACGTCCGCGCGGAGGCGGTCCCACTGCTTGCCGAACCAGCGATCGCCGTAGGCTGTCTTGTTGAAGGCGGCGACCCAGGGATGGACACGGTCGCGGTAGTAGGTCGAGGTAACGAATCGGCCACTGGCGTCGGCCCAGTAGCAGGCATCGGGCGACTTGCCGCCCGGCAGGATGCTCGCGCGGTCCTTCAGCGACAGGGCCACGACGCGGGATTGCTTGCCGAGTTGCTTCTTGATGGCGTCGGCCAGAGTCGGCGAGAGGAGGGTCTCTGGGGATACGCTCTTGGACTTCTTCTCGGCGTCCTTGTCCTGCTTTGCGTTGGGATCGAGGGCCGGGGGCGGGATGAGGGTGTACCGTCCGGTCTCGACGCAATACAACTCCTTGCCGCTCTTGATGTCGAACCACTCGTTCCCGACGATGCCGTGCTTTTGTGGCGGGCAGCCCGTCGCCAGGGTCGCATGGCCGGGGGCGGTCATCGTGTTGGCGTAGGGGTAGTGGCAATTCTCGAACGACGCCCCCTCACCAACGAGACGGCGGAAGCCGCCTTCGGGATACAGGTCGTTCCATCGCGAGAGGTAGTCGCCGCGCATCTGGTCGAAGATGAGCAGGACCACGAGTTTCGGACGCGCCGCAGCCTTGGACTCGGCCCGAGAGGGCGGCCCGACGGACACGAACGCGGCGAGGACGGCGAGGAACGCGGAGTACGGCAGTAGCAGACGCATGAGGCGTCCTCCGAGGAGGATGGCGGTATCGGGGTGGAGGATATCCTATGGGTAGGAGATGAGAAAGGGATGAAGTTCTGGTGAGGGGGTTGGGGGCGACGAGGCGAATCACCCGTTACCTTGCAACGACTCCGTTTGATAGGATACGATCAACCATCAGGAGTACACCAATGCCGATTCATGATTGGACGCGCGTCAGCGCGGGAACGTGGCATGCCTTCCATTTGAGTTGGATCTCTGAGATCCAGCTCGCTCTTAACGGGGGGTTGCTTCCGCCAGACTACTACGCCCAGGCCGAACAGGTCGTCGGGCCGATGGGGCCGGATGTGCTGACTTTGCAAACGCCCGAGTCTCCCACGAATGGGGGCATCTCCCAGGACACCGACGCGGGCGGGGGAATCGCCGTCGCCTCCGAGCGTCCGGCGACGCGAATGCGCTTTACTGCTGACATGGACGACTACGTCCTGAAACGCCGGACGATCATCGTCCGCCACAACAGCGGCGATCGCAT
The DNA here is from genome assembly GCA_025356615.1 of Planctomycetia bacterium. Classification (GTDB taxonomy): domain Bacteria; phylum Planctomycetota; class Planctomycetia; order Gemmatales; family Gemmataceae; genus JANXSH01. Next base: position 2,513 of record JANXSH010001088.1, read on the forward strand.
CGTCGCCCTCCTCGAGATCGTCTCTCCGGGCAACAAGGGCAGCCAACGGGCGCTCGAGACGTTCGTGGAAAAGGCGGTCGAGGCGCTCTATCGCGGCTATCACCTGCTCGTGATCGACCTCTTCCCGCCGGGCAATCGCGACCCACAGGGGATTCACGGGGCGATCTGGGGCGAGATCAGCGGGGAAGCGTTCTCGCAGCCCCCCGACGATCCGTTGACGCTCGCGGCATACTCCGCAGGCCGACCGAAGACGGCTTACGTCGAGCCGACCCGCGTCGGACAGGCCCTGATCGACATGCCCCTCTTCTTGGAACCGGAAAGCTACATCAACGTACCCCTCGGGGCGACGTACCAGGCCGCCTATCGCGGCGTCCCGCGCCGTTGGCGCGAGCCGCTCGAGCGACCCGGAGACGCGAACCCCCGTGCGTGATCCGGTGTCCCTCCGATTGCCTTCCTCCGGGTGATCTTGGTATACTCACCCTGTCCAAGCCCTCGATCGATCCATGAGAGGATGTACGATGAACCCTGATCTGCGTCGGCGAAGCGACGAAGTGGCCACCCGATTGACCCATCTCCGAGACTCTCTTTGACATCCCCACCAAGCAATCGCAACTCGACGCGCTGACCGCGAAGATGGGCGCGTCCGACTTCTGGGAGCATCCCGACAAGGCCCAGGGCGTCATCGCGCAGACCAAGCCCCTGAATAACTTCCTCAAGCCGTACCGCGAACTCGAAGGCTCCGTCACCGACCTGACGGCCATGTGCGAACTCATCGAAGAAGACGCCAGCATGGAGGACGAGTTGGTGCCGATGCTCGACCAGCTCGAGAAGGAGATCGGCGACTTCGAGATGAAGTCGATGCTCGACGGCCCCGTCGATTCGAGCAATGCGTTCCTCAAGATCCAGGCGGGCACCGGCGGCACCGAGGCGTGCGACTGGGCGCAGATGATCCTGCGCATGTACACGCGCTGGGCCGAGCGCGGCGGCTTCACGGCCGCGCTCATCGACGAGGACCGCAACGAAGAAGCGGGCATCCGCAGCGCCACGCTCCACGTCATCGGCGACTACGCCTACGGCAACCTCCAGAGCGAGGTCGGCGTCCACCGCCTCGTGCGCATCAGCCCGTTCGACAGCAACGCGCGGCGGCAGACCTCGTTCGCCGCCGTGGATGTCCTGCCGGACCTCGACGACACGATAGTGATCGAGATCAAGCCGGAAGACCTGCGGCGTGACACGTTTCGCTCAGGCGGCCCCGGCGGACAGCACCAGAACAAGACGGAGTCGGGCGTGCGCTACACGCACATCCCGACCGGCGTCGCCGCCGAGAGCCGGACCGAGCGCAGCCAGCACAAGAACTCCGCCAACGCCATGAAGATGCTCAAGGCGAAGCTCTACCAGATCGAGGAGCAGAAGCGTCGCGCCGAGGTCGAAAAGGTCTACGACGACAAGGGCGAAGTCTCCTGGGGCAGGCAGATCCGCAACTACGTCATGCAGCCCTACACCCTGGTCAAGGACACCCGGACCGACATCCAGTCGGCCCAGGTGAACAACGTCCTCGACGGCGACATCGACGACTTCATCCAAGGGTATCTCCGCTACAAGCTCGAGCAAAAGAGCAAGGCGAACTAAGAATCGGAACGATGGGATGACGAGTTCCCCATCCGATGGGGAGGGGGGCGCGAGGTCTTCGACCCTGAGCGCCTGGCCGTCCCCCTCCAGGCGAATTCGATCCTGAATGTCCTCGACCCGCCGACAGGTCGGGCCCGCCCCAGACCGACCTGGGGAATCGTGTCTTGGACTTCTTCGACTCAGAGTCTGTGAAGAATTCGGCGAGCCGGGAGGGTAACAGTAGTTTCGAGGATCACGGGAGGTCGCTGGTTAGACCCCACCCCCCAGCCCCCTCCCCTAAAAGGGAGGGGGAGCCGGAGGCATGTCTGAAGGCGTGAAGTCTCCCACGGGCCGG
>JANXSH010001104.1 GCA_025356615.1 Planctomycetia bacterium
GCTACGACGACGCGGCGAAGGCACTCACGTTCGGCGCGGCGTGAGCCAAGCCATCAATAGCTCCCCTCGTCCCCTGTACTCAGGGGGCGAGGGGTTGGGGGTGAGGGGGTGAGTCAGTGCCATCGAAGAACCCCTAACCCCTCTCCCCTGAGTACAGGGGCGAGGGGGAGCAGAAGCGGCTCATAGGCCTCACAACCTCTCGAAGGGCATCCCTGTGAGTTCCTTGATCGCGTCGGCGATGTCCTTCATCTGGTCCTCGTCGCCGCCCAGATAGACCGTGAAGAACTTGTTCCGGCGATCTCTGCCGAGTTTCAAACGGTAGCGAGGGTAGTCGTTGCCATCGAGCCAATACTCGAAGTAGATCCCGTCCCAATCGTCGAGATAGAGCGTGTTCGAGCCGATGGGTCGGAAACAGATCCAGGTGTTCTTGATGAGGACCGGCTCCCCCTTCTTGTTGCGCGTGACGGAAACGCTGTTGCCGTAACCCAGGAGGAATGGAGTAATCAGGAGCGCGATGCCGGCGAAGATGCCGAACCCGATGCCTTCATGATCCCTGTACTCGGTCTGGCTCAGGACGACGCAGAGGATGCAGAGGATCGCGCCAAGCCCGGTGAGGCCGATGGCGGGATAGTACCGCCAGGGCGTTATCGGGGTGCTGCCGAAATCGTGCCGCACTCGCTTGGCCCGCGTCTTCAACTGTCTGCCGGACTTCACATGGTAGCCACACCCGACGCACAGGATGGCACCTGGCTCCAGGGAGGCATCGCAGTTGGGGCAGTGGGTAAGACGGGGCATGGAGATGCCTGTCCCGAAGAGGTGTGAGGGATGGTCCGACACAGAGATTAGATAGCAAACGAGTCGCCATCTGGCCACTCGATGAAATCCTTTAAGCGGAGAAAACCATGTCACTGATCGAACCCATCGAGGTGCCAACGCGGGCGAATGCCGCGAAGGACGAAGTCAAGGCGCTGCCGCTCCTGCCGCTGCGCAACACGGTGCTATTCCCGCACCTGTTCGTGCCGCTGTCGGTCGGTCGGCCCACGTCCGTCGCCGCCGTCGAATCGGCCCTGGCGAGTGAGGACAAGACGTTCCTCGTCGCCGCCCAGAAGTCCACGGACAACGACCAGCCCGAGTACGCCGACCTGCACACCGTCGGCACCCGCGCGATCGTCAAGAAGATGGTGCGCCACGACGGCGTGATCGAATTGATCGTCCAGGGCATCGAGCGCGTCCGGCTCGTCGGCCTGGATCAGGCCGAGCCGTTCCTTCGGGCACGCTACGAGTCGTACCCGCTGCCCACCGACGAGGGCGACGAACTCGAGGCGCTCCAGCGCGCGATCATCGACCTCGCGCTGAAGGTGATGGAGCTGGCGCAGGTGGAGACGCCGGTGACGGTCCAGCAACTCGTCTCCCAGGCCCAGGACCCGCTGCGCTTCGCGTTCCTACTCGCGTCGATGCTGGCGCTGGACGTGGCCAAGGAGCAGGCGCTGCTCGAGGCGACGACGCGCCACGAGGCGTTGACGCTGCTCCACAGCTACCTGAGCCACGAGTTCCAGGTGTTGGAGCTGCGCCGCACCATCTCCAGCAAGGCCGAGTCGGAGATGACGAAGCAGCAGCGCGACTACATGCTGCGCCAGCAGATGCAGGCGATCCAGTCGGAACTCGGCGACAAGAACCCCGAGAAGGCCGACCTGGAAGACCTGCGCCGCCGTCTCGCCGAGGCGGACCTGCCCGAGGAGGCCCGCAAGGAGGCGGAGCGCGAGCTGAATCGCCTCGAGCGCCTGCCGACCGCCTCGCCGGACTACCAGGTCATCCGGTCGTACCTCGACCTGGTGCTGGAACTGCCCTGGAAGAAGACGACGCAGGACGTGATCGACCTGGCGCGGACGAAGCTCATACTCGACGAGGACCACTTCGGCCTCGAAGAGATCAAGGACCGCATCCTCGAAGACCTCGCCGTCCTGAAGCTCAACCCGGCGGCGCGTGCGCCGATTCTCTGCCTCGTCGGCCCTCCGGGCGTCGGCAAGACCTCGCTCGGCCAGTCGATCGCGCGGGCGATGGGGCGGAAGTTCGAGCGCCTCAGCCTCGGCGGCCTGCACGACGAGGCGGAGCTTCGCGGCCACCGCCGGACCTACGTCGGCGCGATGCCGGGCCGGCTCATCCAGGGGCTTCGCCGCGCGGGGGTGAGCAACCCCGTGCTGATGCTCGACGAGATCGACAAGCTCGGGCGCGACATGCGCGGCGACCCCGCCAACGCGCTGCTCGAAGTCCTCGACCCGGCGCAGAACGGGACGTTCCGGGACAACTACCTCGACCTGCCGTTCGACCTGTCGAAGGTGTTCTTCATCACGACGGCCAACAGCCTCGACTCGATCCCGCGCCCGCTGCTGGACCGCATGGAGATCATCCGCCTGTCGGGATACTCGGAGGAGGAGAAGGTCCAGATCGCGACGCGATTTCTGGTGCCGCGCCGGCTCTCCCACGCCGCCCTCGCCGAGGGCCGCGTGAAGTTCGAGCCAGAGGCGCTGCGGCGGATCATCTCGCGGTACACCCGCGAGGCGGGCGTTCGCGACCTCGAGCGGACCATCGGCCGGGTCGTTCGCAAGGTGGCTCGAAAGATCGCCGAGGGGCACGAGGGCGAGATCGTCGTCGGTCCCGACCAACTGGCCGACCTGCTGGGGCCGGAGCGCATCCGCCCCGAGCGCCGGAGGGCCGAACTGCCCGCAGGCGTCGCCACCGGGCTGGCCTGGACCGAGGCGGGCGGCGATGTTCTGCACATCGAGGCGGCCCTCCTGCCGGGCGACCACGGGCTTCGACTCACCGGGCAACTCGGCAAGGTGATGAAGGAGTCGGCCCGCGCCGCACGGTCGTTCATCGCCAGCCACGCGGAGATGTTCGGCATCGAGCAGCGCAAAATCCGCCTCAACGGCGTCCACATCCATGTCCCCGCCGGTGCGGTGCCGAAGGACGGCCCCTCGGCGGGTGTCGCCCTCGTCTCGGCCCTGGCGTCGGCGTATACCGGCGTCCCTCTCGCGCCGGATGTCGCCATGACGGGCGAGATCAGCCTCAGTGGGCTGGTTCTGCCCGTCGGCGGGATCAAGGAGAAGGTCCTCGCCGCACGGCGGGCGGGGATGCGGCACGTCGTCCTGCCGCGCGACAACGAGGCGGACCTGCGTGAGCTGCCGGACAACGTGCGGGAATCGTTGCGGTTCACGCTCGCGGATACGATCGAGGACGCGCTGGAGGTGACGATGCCGGGCCTGGTCCGGCTCGTCTCGATCGCGTCGTGAATGGTCCCATACACGTTCCCGTTGAGGGTGTCCGGTCTACTGCTCCCCTCGCCCCCTGTACTCAGGGGGAGAGGGGTCGGGGGTGAGGGGGAGAGTCAGTGCCACGGAAGAACCCCTCACCCCTAACCCCTCTCCCCTGAGTACAGGGGCGAGGGGGACCGGACGGCATAGCCTCACCGGGAACGTGTATCGGAGACGATCGACTCGACGAGCGCCCTATTCATGGAGTGACGGTCGAAGTGTATCGGCGTGCGAACCCGACAGGTTCGAGGAGGAACAGGCATGGGCGTCAAGGCATACGCGGCGAAGTCTGCTAAAGGAAAGCTGGAGCCGATCGAGTACGAGCCGGGGCCACTCGGGCCGGACGAGGTCGAGGTGAAGGTGTCGCACTGCGGCGTCTGCCACAGCGACATCGCCATGATCGACAACGACTGGGGATGGTCGAAGTATCCGCTGGTCCCCGGTCACGAGGTCGTCGGCACGGTGTCGGCCCTCGGGGCAGAAGTCGGGGACAAGGTGAAGGCCAGCCAGCGCGTCGGCGTCGGCTGGTTCGCAGGCTCCTGCCAGCGCTGCGAGTGGTGCTTCCGCGGCCGGGAGAACCTGTGTGCGAAGGGGCGCGGAACGATCATCGGCCGGCCCGGCGGATGGGCCGAAAGCGTGCGGTGTCACTGGAAGTTCGCCGTCCCGCTGCCCGAATCGCTGCCGTCGGAGGACGCCGGGCCGCTGATGTGCGCCGGATCCACGGTGTTCACTCCCATGGTCGTGTACGGCGTTGCACCGTGGATGAAGACAGCGGTGCTGGGCGTCGGCGGGTTGGGACACCTCGCAGTGCAGTTCCTCGCGAAGATGGGCTGCGAGGTGACGGCCATCTCGTCCAGTCACGACAAGGACGCGGACGTTCGTAGGCTGGGCGCGACGCGCTTCATCGCCACGAAAGGGGGGAACGAGGTGAAGAAGGCGGCAGGCTCGTTCGACTTCATCCTCTCGACCGTCTCGGCGGATGTCCCCTGGGCCGACTACGTCGCCGCCCTCCGGCCCCAGGGTCGGCTGGTCATCTGCGGCCTGCCGGAGTCGGACATCCGGTTCCCCGTCGTACCGCTCCTGGCCGAGCGTTCCGTCAGCGGAGGCTCGTCGGGGAGTCCCTCGGACACGGCCCGCATGTTGGCGTTCGCCGCACGGACGGGCGTCAAGCCGATGACCGAGCAGTTCGCCCTCCAAGATGTCAACGCGGCCCTCGACCACGTCCGGTCGGGCAAAGTCCGCTTCCGAGCGGTCCTGGCCGTACCCTAATTTCCTGCACCGGAGACCCCCATGTCGTATGATCTTGTTCCCCGCCGGACGACACCTCCTGTCCTTCGTCGCACCGGCTCGCCTCTGGTCCCGTTGACCACGCTCGCGCTCGCGCTGGGTGTTGCCATCGGGGTACTCTCCTTCTACTTGTCGTCCGCCCGGTGGCACGAAGGCAGCCGGTCGGAGGGGGCGACGCCGCGCGCGATCACGCCGCGCGGCGACCTGACACAGCTCGAGAAGACGAACATCGACCTCTACAAGCGGTCTCGCCCGAGCGTCGTCCACATCACGACGCTGACGACGCGCTCCGACTCGCTGCGCCTGAACGTCCAGCAGGTCCCCGAGGGCACCGGCTCCGGTTTCGTGTGGGACGAGGACGGCCACATCATCACGAACTACCACGTCATCCAGGGCGCGAGCGCCGCGCGCGTCACGCTCTCGGACCAGACGACCTACTCGGCCCGGCTCGTCGGGGCGGCCCCCGACAAGGATCTCGCCGTCCTGAAGATCGAGGCGTCGATCAAGTTGACCCCGCTCGACATCGGCACCAGCGAAGACCTCCAGGTCGGCCAGATGGTCTACGCCATCGGCAACCCGTTCGGCCTCGATCAGACCTTCACGACGGGGGTCGTCAGCGCTTTGGGGCGGGAGATCGACTCGCCCCGCAAACGGGCACCGCTGAAGAACGTCATCCAAACTGACGCGGCGATCAACCCCGGCAACTCCGGCGGGCCGCTGCTCGACTCGTCGGGCCGACTCATCGGCGTCAACACGGCGATCTACAGCCCTTCCGGCTCGTCGTCGGGCATCGGCTTCGCGATCCCGGTCGATGAGGTCAACCGCGTCGTGCCGCAGTTGATCGCCCACGGCAAGATCACCCGCCCCGGCCTCGGGGTCCAGGTGGCGACCGACCAGATCGGCCGGCAGCTCGGCGCGGAGGGCGTCCTCGTCATGCAGACGGTGCCCGACAGTCCCGCCGCGCGGGCGGGCCTGCGACCGACCCGCAAAGACCGCGAGGGGCGGATCGTCCTGGGCGACAGCATCGTCGCCATCGACGGTAAGGCGATAAAGAAGGCCAACGACCTGTTCTCGCTGCTGGAGAAGCACGCGGTGGGCGACACGGTGAAGTTGGAAGTCGTCAGGGAAGAGAAGCGGGTCGAGGTCGAGGTGGCGTTGGGGGCGGTGGAGTGAGAGCATCGGACGGAATTGAGTTTGACGAGCCGGGAGCGTGACATTAGTTTTAAACTGATAGTGAAAGTGAAGCGAGCCTGACGCAGACCCCACCCCCCAACCCCCTCCCTTAAAGGGGAGGGGGAGCCAGACAAGGGGAGACTTCACGTCTTCAGACATGCCTCCGGCTCCCCCTCCCCTTTAGGGGAGGGGGCTGGGGGGTGGGGTCAGTCTGAGGGTGACTTCACGATCACTCTCGTCTTAGGTATTAAGACAAGAG
>JANXSH010001121.1 GCA_025356615.1 Planctomycetia bacterium
CGCTGGGATGGACGGACGAGCGGTCGGCGGTTGGGCAGCCTTGGCAGCGTAACCCTCCGATCGATGAACCAAAGGCCTGAGCAAATACTGCACCCGCGCGGGACCATTAGTGTTTTGAGTTTCGACATCATGCCATCCGCCGAGCCTCGAGTGTTTGGTTTTTTCGGTGGCGCGCGGAGGACCCACATGCCTTCCACAAACAAATTGCTGGCGTTGCTGGATGAGGCGGCGTGTATGGTCTCTGGCTACTCCACGATGAATTGTTACAGCGGCTACGACACAGGGGCCGAGTTCGCTGCGGAAATACAGTCCCTCCGCGAGCGCGTTGCACAGCAGGACTGGTCCGCGCTGGGGATGTTGATTGGCATCTTCGCGCCGACCGGGGCTTGGGACGACGGGGTTGGTAGACCCGGCATGGACTTGGCCAACCGGGTCATGGCGTCGCTGGACGAGATGGACTGGTCGCGCCTCGACAAACCCTGAACCCAAGCACGGCAGCATCAAGTGTTTCCGGCGAGGCCGAACATCACCCCCCTCCCCTTCGCCTCGCGCCGCCTATACTGTCCTCTCCCGAGGATCGCCCGACGCAACCCAGGTGGCCGCCATGTCCATTCGCCTCGTCACGATCGACGACATCCGCGCCGCAGAACACGCGGTGCGGCCGCACGTCTCCCCCGCGCCGCTGATCCGGTCCTATGCCCTGGAGCGCGAGCTGGGGTTGCCCGAGTCGCGGCGCGTGTGGTTGAAGGACTACGGATGGACGCCGTCGGGTTCGTTCAAACTCCTCGGCGGCCTCAACTGGATGGCGAACAACCTCGGGCGCATCGGCACCCGGCCCGTCGCGGCCCACTCGTCGGGGAACTTCGCCTCGGGGATCGCCTACGCCGGGATGCGCTTCGGTCGGCGCGTCATCGTCGTCATGCCGGAGTCGGCCCCTCGCATCAAGTTCGAGCGGACGCGGTCGTTCGGCGCGGAGGTCCGCACTTACGACGCCGCCCGCGACCACCTGACCGGCGAGCGCGACCGCTTGACGCGCGAGATCGTCGAGGGCGAGGGGGCCGTCCAGGCATCGCCCTACGACGACCCCCATGTCATCGCCGGCAACGGCGTCGGGGCGCTCGAAATCGTGCGCGATCTCCAGCGCGAAGGACGAACGGTGTCGCACTTCTTCTGTTCAGTCAGCGGCGGAGGGTTGATGGCGGGCCAGGCGCTGGCGATCAGCGACGGCTTCCCCTCGGCCCGGATCGTCGGCGTCGAACCCGTCGGGGCGGACGACTTCCGCCAGTCGCTCGCCGCCGGGAAGCGGATCCGCATCGACCGCCCCGCCAGCATTTGCGACGGCCTGCTCTCGTATGACGTGGGCGAACACAACTGGCCGATCCTCCAGCGCCACGTCTCCGAGTCGCTCGCGATGCCGGACGACGCAACGCGCTCGGCGATGCGTTGGCTCTACGAGAAGCACGGCCTGCGGACCGAACCCTCGGGAGCGATCGGCGTCGCCGCCCTGCTCAGTCGGCAGGTCGATCTCGGCGGAGAGGGCGATCTCGTCGCGGTTATCAGCGGGCGGAACGTCGATGAGGACGCTTTTTTGGCTTGGATCCACACCGAATGAAAGGCCATCGGGTGCCACATGAAGAATAGCCTGTTCGCGGCCGTATTCCTCCTCGCCCTCCTCGGCGATCTCGTAGCCGCCGAGGCTCCTCGAACGATGTCGCTCTCCGCGCCGAGGCCGCATCAGGTGGTTCAGCGGGTCGGCTATGATACCGATGGCCCTGCAAAGCAGGAGCCGACCGGCTACTCGGATATCGTCGTGCGCGGCGACTTCGGGAAGGAAGCCCAACTCTGGGAGTACCGCGTCGTGAAGCTCGCCGACGCGACGGGCCGCGAGGTCGGCTGGACGACTCTCGATGTGCGGGCGAAGCACGGGACGGCGCGCGTCCCTGCGGGGGGCTGGTATCGTCTGGAAATTCGCGGCAGAGTGAAGGACGATGTCACCGTTCGCGGCTACGTCGAGCCGATCGGCGTCGGCGAAGTCTTCCTCGTCGCCGGCCAATCCTATGCGACGAATTGTAACGACGAGCGGTTGAAGGTCGCCGACCCGCCGGGGCGTGTCGTCGCACTGGACACAGCGACCGGGAAATGGGCCATTGCGCATGACCCGCAGCCGACGCCCGACGGCAGCGATGGCGGTTCGATCTGGCCGCCGCTCGGCGATGCGTTGCGGAAGGAATTCCGCGTGCCCATCGGCTTCGCCAACGTGGCGGTGGGCGGTACGTCGTCCGCCGAGTGGATGCCGGAAGGTAAACTCCACCCGCGCCTCGTGAAGGCGGGAAAGACCCTCGGCACATTCCGCGCGGTCCTCTGGCAGCAGGGCGAATCGGATGTCATCGCCAAGACGACGGCGGCGAAGTATGTCACCAACGTCGAGACCATCCGCGCCGCAGCGGCGAAAGCCTGGGGGATCGAGGTGGCCTGGTTGCTGGCGAAATCGACCCTCCATCCGACCGTCTACAAGGACGCCGAAGGGGAAGGCCGGATCCGCGCGGCGATCGACGAGCTGACGAAGCGCCCCGGCTTCGGGGTCGGCCCCGACACGGACACCCTGAAGGGCGACAATCGCGGCGACGCTAAGTCCCGCCGACACTTCAGCGCGATCGGGCAGCGCCGCGCGGCGGAGATGTGGTTCGCCGTGCTGAAACGGCATGTGAACGCGCCGCGCCCGCTCCCCGAAACGGTGTCGGAGTTGAAGCTACTCGAGCCGGCCTGGTCGTCGCCGATCGTGCATCGGGAGAGCAGTGTAATGTTGCGCATGCGCCCCGATGGCCCGATCACGGCGCGCCTCGCCTTCCCAGCATCCGACATCCTCGAAATCGCGACGGCAGACCGTCGGCATCGTTTCGACCTGAAAACCGATGTAAAACTCTCGGACGATGGCATGACATTGACCGTCACCAAGCCGGGGCCGATCGTGCCTATCAACGCCGCTGACCTCTTCCCCGCCAAGGACACGCCGAACAGTTACCGGCATCGAGTCGGCCACCCCGATCAGAACCTCTTGTATCGTCCCGGTCGCTGGTTCCACGATCACGACATCGAGATCACCTACCGGCGACAAAAGGCACTCATCGCGCCGGCTACGCACTCCGGCACTCTCCCAAAGACCCGCGCTCGGTTGAGGGCCGGCAAGCCGATCACTCTGGGCATCAGCGGGGATAGCATCTCGACCGGGCTGGACGCCTCCGCACTGTCGAAAGCACCGCCGAATCAGCCGGGCTACGCGGACCTCGTCGCGGCACAGATGCGCGCGACCTTTGGTTGCGACGTGACGATGAAGAATCGAGCCGTCAGCGGCTGGAGTGTCGTCAACGGGGACAAGGATCTCGAGAAGTTGCTCGCCGAGAAGCCGAACCTGATCGTGGTCGCCTACGGGATGAACGATGTCGGTCGGCGCGACCCGAAATGGTTCGGGAAACAGACGCGCGCGATCCTCGACAAGATTCGCGCCGCCGCCCCCGAGGCCGAGGTGATCCTGGTATCGCCCATGCTCGGACATGGTGAGTGGATCCACACGCCCCGCGAGATGTTCGCGAAATACCGCGACGAACTGAAGGCGTTGACCGGCCCCGGAGTCGCCCTCGCCGACGTGACTGCGGTCTGGGAGCTGCTGCTGCGAAACAAGCACGACCTCGACCTCACCGGAAACGGCCTGAATCACCCGAACGACTTCGGCCACCGACTCTACGCCCAGGCGATCCTGTCGCTATTCGCAAACGCTTCGAAGAAGTAGCCAACCGACCTCGATGCTCCACTTCATAATCGTCCTTGTCGAGTAGCGGAAAAGCCGATCCTGGGTGTGACGACGGAAGTAGGGGAAGCCCAGCGGTTGCAACCGCTGGGCTTGGAGGAACGTCTCTCACTTGCCTACTTCCCTGGTCGCACCTGACGACCCTCACCCTCCGAAAAACACCCCGAACCCGGTCACCGAAATGAGTGTCCTGGTTGGTGAGTCCCCTACGAACAGGGTTCCCGGCGAGGAAGTCAGGTGACTATCGGTTCGTCACACCAGTCCGCTAAACTGGCCAGCTAACCCTGGTGTGGGTTCGATCCCCACGACTTCCGCTCGATCGATTGGGAAGGTAGCCGGATACGGCTTGGCCGGGCTTGTTTCGAAAACAATGCGCCCGAAAGGGAATGGGGGTTCGAATCCCTCACCTTCCGCTGCACGATCGTTCCGGCGGTGAAACGGACATCATCCTCGTCTTCAAAACCGAACTTCGGTGTAGATCCTCCCGGCAAACCCCGACGGGGGGAGGAAGTCAAGTATAGGAAGGGTGCATCTCCGGGGGGCAGTCGTCGTGCATTACTTTCCTGACTGCCAATAAACGAACTTCGCATCCTCACGCCCGCGCGTACACCTCGCGGAATCCGCCCACCTGCTCGCGCAGCACCGCCCGCAGTCGCCCCGCCGCGTCGGCGTCGAGGTCCGTCAGACGCAGCCGGAGGACATCCACGTCCTCACGATTGTCGGCGATCTCCGCCTGGCCCAGCCCCTCGAGGCGCGTGAGGTTGATCTTCCCCTTGCGGACAAGGAAGCGGCAATCGAGGTGGTCCTTGTCCTTGGTCCGGCAGCTCGCCCACGCGCGCTTGACGCCCGGCACGCGCAGGGCGATCGCGTCGCGCTGGTCCCAACTCACCTCCACGTCCGGCACGACCTCGCGAACGACGTTCAGGACGCGCGACAACACCTGGCGGTCCCAGCGGACCTTCGCCCCCGGCGCGAAGCCCTTCTCCCCCATGTGCCAGCGCTCGCCGTTGACCTTCCACGGCATCACGTCCTCCGGCTTCGTCTGCATCCGCTTGATCGCGCCGTGGAACGAGGCGGCGGCGTCTTTCAGGAACGAAAGGAACGCCGGCGTGTCGATCTCCTCGAGGCGGTGCGCTAGCACCGTGACCGACTGCCACGGCCCCTTGTGGTTCGTCACCCGGACGCGCTCCTCCTGGCCGTAGACCTGAAGCCCCTCCGTCTCGTCGAGCGACTTGATGCCGAGCCGTGCCACCAACTCCGACGCCTTGAAGGCGTTCTTCTTGACGCGGAACACCAGGCGAACGAGCCACTCCTGTCCGGTCCCGATGTGCAGGAACCAGCCCTGGCTCTTCGTCTTCGCGGCGATCTCGACGACGCTGCGATGATTCCACGCCGTCGGCCCGAAGCCGGCGAACTCATGGACGCGCTCGTCGATCCACGAGACTATCTCGCCCTCCCACCGACACGCCGAGCCGTCGTGGCTGATGCGGTCCTTCGTGTGCCAGCGCTTGCCGTCGGCCTCCCACGGCATGGCCGCGTCCTTGCCGACTTCCTCGATGGCGAGGTCTCCGGGCTTCTCCTCGACACTCCTCAGCGGGTCGAACTTCGCGCGATTGACGAGCGGCCCCGCCTTCAGCACCGGCGCGAGCGCGGTCGCCGTGTGCGTCGTCGCCTCCGCCATCGACTCGGGCGTCCCCTGGAACACCACCATCCCACCCGCCGGGCCGGCCTCCGGCCCCAGGTCGATGACCCAGTCGGCGGTCTTTATCACGTCCATGTTGTGCTCGACGACGAGGACCGTGTTGCCGAGATCGACGAGCCGCTGCATCACCTCGAGCAGCTTGGAGATGTCGTCGAAGTGCAGCCCCGTCGTCGGCTCGTCGAGCAGGTAGATCGTCCGTCCCGTGCTGGGCCGGGCGAGTTCCGCCGCGAGCTTGACGCGCTGCGCCTCGCCGCCGGAGAGCGTCGGCGCGGACTGCCCCAGCGCGAGGTAGCCCAGGCCGACATCGAACAGCGTCTGCAAGATGATGCGGATCTTGGGCACGTTGCCGAACAGCTCGAGCGCCTCGCCGATGCGCATGGTCAGCACGTCGGCGATTGACTTGCCCTTGTAGATCACGGCGAGCGTGTCGGGGTTGTAGCGCTTACCCTGGCACACGTCGCACTGGACCCACACGTCGGGGAGGAAGTGCATCTCGATGCGCTTCTGGCCGTTGCCCTCGCACGCCTCGCAGCGCCCGCCGGGCTTGTTGAAGCTGAAGCGCTTCGGCTGGTAGCCGCGCACCTTCGACTCGGGCATCCGCGTGAACAACTCGCGGATGAGGTCGAAGACGCCGGTGTAGGTAGCCGGGTTCGACGCAGGCGTGTTGCCGATCGGATCCTGATCGACGTTGATGACCTTGTCGAGTTGCTCCAGCCCGAGGATGGCGTCGTGGGCCGCTCCGGGAACGCGGGCGCGGTGCAGCTTGCGGGCGAGCGTGTGGTACAGCACCTCGTTAACCAGCGACGACTTGCCCGACCCGGAAACGCCCGTCACGGCGACGAGCGCCCCGAGCGGGAACGCCACGTCGATGTTGCGGAGGTTGTTCTGGCGCGCGCCCTTCACCAGCAGGTGCGGCCCCTTGTCCGGCGTCCAGTCCGGCGCGAGTCGGCGCGTCGCCGGGACGGGGATGGCCTTCTTGCCGCTGAGGTACTGTCCGGTGAGCGACTTGCCCTTCTTGACGACGGTCGGCGTCCCTCGTGCCGTGATCTCGCCGCCCTGGTCGCCCGCGCCGGGGCCGAAGTCGAGGAGGTAGTCCGCCGCCGCGATCACTTCGCGGTCGTGTTCGACGAGGAGGAGGGTGTTGCCGAGGTCGCGGAGACGTTGCAGCGCACCCAGGAGGCGCGAGTTGTCGCGCGGGTGCAGGCCGATCGTCGGCTCGTCGAGGACGTACAGCACGCCCGTCAGGCCGCTGCCGACCTGGCTCGCCAACCGAATACGCTGCGACTCGCCGCCGGACAGCGACGGCCCTCCCCGGTCGAGCGTGAGGTAGTCGAGGCCGACCTCGACGAGGAAGCCGATGCGGTTGCGCACCTCGCGGAGCAGTTCGCCGGCGACCTTCTGCGTCGCCGCGTCGGGTTGCATCCCCGAGAATAGAGCGAGCGCCTCGCCGAGCGGCAAGTGGCACAGTTCGCCCATCGTAAGGGACGGCTTCCCTTCGCCGAAGCGGAACTGACACGCCGCCGCGTCTGGCCGGAGGCGAGACCCTGCGCACGCGGCGCACGGCACCTCGGTGACGAGGTGGTCGAGCTTCGCGCGGTAGGCCATGCTGACGCGGGCAGCCTCGTCGATCGCGGGGAAGAGCCCCTTGTACTGGAAAGCGAGGCCGGTGATGGGAGCCTCATCGGCTATTTCGGGAGTCTGTGTATCCGAGAAATCCTCGGTGTTCGCCTCCCGCTCATCCTCGATGAGTGAGATCCAGGCATCGCCGGTGCCGTGCATCAAGGCGCGCTGGTGGGCCGGCTCCAACTCCTGGAGGGGGACATCGAGCGAGAAGCCGACGTGCCGCGCCAGCGCCTCGGCGAAGCGGGTGAACGAGCCGCCCTGTTGCAGGTCCGGCCACGCCGCGAGCGCCCCCTGCCGGAGGGAGACGCGCGGGTCGCGGATGAGCAGCGCGGGGCTGGCCCCCTGCTGGACGCCAAGCCCCTCGCACGCCTGGCACCAGCCGAGCGGCGCGTTGAAGGAGAAGTGCGCGGGGTTGAGCGGCTCGAAGCCCCGGCCGCACTTCTCGCACGAAAAATGCTGGCTGAAGCGCTGCACGAGCCAGCGCGGCTCGGGCCGGCCGTCCTCGACGTGGGCGATGTGCATGACGCCGCGCCCCAGGTCGAGCGACTTCTCCACGGACTCGGCGATGCGCGAGCGCTGGCTGGCCCGCACGATGATGCGATCGACGACGACCTCGACGCGGTGCTTGCGGCGGTGGTCGATCGTCGGCACCTCGTCGATGCCCTGCGACTTGCCGTCGATGCGGACGCGGACGTAGCCCGCCCGCCGCGCCTCGTCGATGAGCGTCTCGTAGCGGTCCTGGCCCTTGCGCTCGAGCGGCGCGAGGAGGTAGAGCTTGCTCCCCTCGGGCAGCGCCATCACGCGATCGACGATCTCGTCGCGCGACTGCGTGCCGACCGGGATCTTGCAGTTCGGACAATAGGGCTGCCCGAGCCGGGCGAACAGGACGCGCAGGTAGTCGTGCACCTCCGTCACGGTGCCGACGGTCGAACGCGGACTCTTACTGGCGCTCTTCTGCTCGATCGCGATGGCCGGCGACAGCCCCGCGACGTGATCGACGCGCGGCTTCTCCATCTGCCCGAGGAACTGCCGGGCGTAAGCGCTGAGCGACTCGATGTAGCGGCGCTGGCCCTCCGCGTAGATCGTGTCGAGCGCCAGCGAACTCTTGCCCGAGCCGGACGGGCCGCAGAAGACCGTCATCTTCTCGCGCGGCAGCTCGACGCTTACGTTCTTCAAGTTGTGCTGACACGCGCCCTCGACGGTGAGGAATTTCAGACCGGGCATCGCCGCGCGGGCCACCTTCTTCGCCTTCTGCGCCTTCTTCGTGACGACGCGCCTCGGCTTCAGGACCGGGCCGAGTGCCTGCCCGGTGAACGACTCCGGGCACGCGGCGACTTGCTCGGGGGTGCCGGCGATCACGAGTTCCCCGCCGCCGCTGCCGCCCTCCGGCCCCATGTCGATGAGCCAGTCGGCGGTCTTGATGACGTCGAGGTTGTGTTCGATGACGAGGACGCTGTTGCCCGCCTCGACGAAGCCGTGCAGGACGCTGAGCAGCTTTTGGATGTCCTCGAAGTGCAGCCCCGTCGTCGGCTCGTCGAG
>JANXSH010001149.1 GCA_025356615.1 Planctomycetia bacterium
TCGGCCCGGCGGTCGAGGTTCGCGACCTCCCCGTTGGCCTGCTCCGGCGGCATGTACGCGGGCGTGCCCAGCAGCGAGCCGGCCTCCGTGTCCGTGCCGTGGCCCGAGCCGCCGCTCCGCGCCGTGCGGATCAGCGTGCCCGCTTCCGGTTGGTGGAGTCGGCTGGCGCGCTCCTCGTCGGCGACGCCGCCCTCGGCCAGGACTTTCGCGAGGCCCCAGTCCATGACCTGCACCTCGCCGAACGCGCCGACCATTACGTTGGCAGGCTTGAGGTCGCGGTGGATCACCCCCTTGGCGTGGGCATACGCCAGCGCCTGCGATATCTGTAACGCGATGCTCAAGAGGCGAGGCCGGTCCTCCGACCCGTCGCCGAGGATCGCGGCCAGGGTCTTGCCCTTGACCAGCTTCATCGTGAAGAACGGCCGGTCCCCGAAGTGTCCGATGTCGTACACCGGCACCACGCCCGGATGCTGCAGCTGCCCGCCGATCTGCGCCTCCTCGAGGAACCGCCGGGCGACGGCGGGGTCGTCGGCGTGCCTCTCGAGGAGCACCTTGACGGCCAGGTCGCGGCCGAGGTCCGCGTCGCGCCCGCGCAGCACCGCCCCCATGCCTCCGCGCGCGATCTCGCCGAAGAGCTGGTAGCGGTCGCCCGCCTCTGCCTTGTCGGGCATGGCGTCGGAGTGGGGCATGATGACGTGGTCGCTCTCGCCCTCGGCTTCGCGCAGCAGCACCGGGCGCTGCGACGGGTCCAGCCCGGAGCGCGGCGGCCCGGAGACCTTGCCGAAGGCGGCGGCGAGTCCGGCGTCGAGGGAATCGACAGAATCGACCGTGGCATCCACGGTCTGGTTGGGGTCGTGCGAATCGTTCACGGATCGGCCTCCTTCACTTTCGGGAAACACTCCAACCCAGGATCAAGCCAGATGCCGTTTTCGCGCGACAATTCTCCGAAAATTCAGGAAAGTGCCTTCAACAGCCCCGCCGCCTCCTGCTCCACCTCCGCCGGGCTGCCGGGGTGATGGAAGGCGACGACCTCGAACAGTGCGGTCCGAAACTCCTGTCGGGCCAGGGCATAGGCGTGGTGCAGCTTCGCCGCGTCGGTGGACCACTGCTCGGCGATGGCCCGGATCGGCAGGTTCTCCTCGAACCGGAGGCGCAGGAGTTCGACCCGCTGAAGGGCCTCGGTCCCGCGCTCGGCGGCTCGCTCGCGCTGCAACCGGGCGGCCTCGGCCATGATGGCCCGTGCCCAGGCGCGCTCGAACAGACGCGACGCGCTCGCCTCATCCGACGCGATGTCGGTCAGTCGCTCATTGGCACGCACGGGCCGACTTTCGAAGCGGCGGGCGACGTTGCGGATGACGCCGTAGAGGAAGGCGCGGAAGTTGGGGACGCAGCCCTCACCGGCCGCCTCCAGCGCCCCACCCTGTCGGAAACACTCGACGAACACGTCTTGGGTGGCGTCGTCGAGGTCGTCGCGCAGCGCCGAACCACGCCAACGGGCGGCCAGGTAGGCGCGGACGACGCCGAGATAGCGCTGGGCGAGATCCGCACGGCCCTTCGGGCTACCCGCCGCCGCAGCGCGGATCACGGACCAGCAGGTAGATTCCGAGGCGGGCATGGGTTTTCCTCGAGAGAGTGGGACGATCCGAGGTGGTGAACAAATCGCGTTTGGCGAGCCGGGAGCGTGACAGTAGCTTCAAAGATCAAGGGGCGTTGCTGGTTAGCCCCCACCCCCAACCCCCTCCCCTGAGTACAGGGGCGAGGGGGACCGGAAGAGTCCCCATTCGCCTTAAGTTGTGCGCATGGGGTCGAGCGAAGCGAGGGCTTACCACCAGCCACTTGTGTCAAGGATCGGGATGACGCCAGTGGCGTTCTGGTGGTGCCCTCGCTCCGCTCGACTCACCCTATGAATTCGCGCGCCTAGCTGAATTCGATGAAATTTCGTGAGAACTTTCGCGAAATAGTAGAGTCGAGAGCTTGACGCCGACCTCATTACCGGCGACAATCCCTGAGTGTCACATGGCAGTAGGACACATACCGGAGCGAGCCATGAAACGTGAGGACGACTGGGCTGTCGATCGATTCCGTACTCAACTCGGCGTGGTGTACTTTGCGAAGTACAGTGCCGTGGCGTTGACCGCGTGGGCGTTCCTCTTCGGGACCGCTGTGCTAATCTTGCGAGGGAAGCTCGGCTTCGACTCGCTCGAATTGCTCTGGGGGCTGGCGAGTTCGGCGCTCGCGCTGATCCCCGCCGTCCTCCTGACGATGCGGCGGCTGCCGTCGCCCGCCTCGGTGCGGGCGCTGCTCGACCGGCACGCCCGCTGTGGCGGCCTGCTCATGGCGGCCCAGACGCACTCTACCGAGTCGTGGCACGACGCCATGCCCCAGGTCGAGGTGCCCGGCGTCCAGTGGAAGTTCGGCCCGTCGCTCGGCATGTTCTCCGTCGGCATGGCGTTCGTGGTGCTGGCGTTCCTCGTGCCGCAGGGCTTCGCGAATCTGGACGAGAATCGCCTCGACGTGAGTCGGGAAGTCGAGAGGCTGGACAGGCAACTCGAGATCCTCCAGCAAGAAAAAGTCCTCGACCCGCAGCGCGCCGCCGACCTGAAGGAGAAGCTCGAGCAGGTCCGTCGCGATGCCAAGGGGCGCGACCCCGTCAAGACGCTGGAGTCACTCGACCACCTGCACGACCTCGTCGCCAAGGCGGCGCAGCAGGCGTCGGAGTCGGCGGGCCGCAAGATGGAAGAACTCGGCCGGGCCGAGGCGATGGCGATGGCGCTCGACCGCATGGGCCTGAAGCTCGACCCCATGCAGCTCGCCGAGGCGCTCAACGAACTCGCCCAACTGGCCAAGCGTGCCGCCACCGAAAAGGAACTCATGGAGAGCGGCCTCGACCAGGAGACACTCGACGCCCTGAAGGCGGGGAAGCTCACCAAGGAGCAGATGAAGAAGCTCGCTGCCGCGCTGAACAAGGGCAAGGAGATGACGAAGGAGCAGATCGGCCGACTCGTGAAGGCGAAGATCCTCGACGCCGCCGCGATCGAGAAGCTCGAGAAGGCCGGCAAGTGTGACTGCGCCGGCCTCGCCGCGTTCCTCAAGGAGAACGGCAGCAAGACCGACCTCGCCGACGCCATCGCACTCCTCGAAGGGGGCAACGGCGGCACCGAACAAGGTCCGCCGGGCCTGTACAAGTTGAACTTCGGCGACGAGGGCAGCGAAGAGGGCTTCAAGTTCAAGGAGAAGTCCCTCCCCGAGGCCGACCTGAAGGCGATCAAGGATTCGCAGGTCTCCGGCATTAGCAAAGCCATCCCGCAGACCGGCAAGGAGAAAGTCGGCGAGGCGTCCTCCGGCGCGCTGAAAGGCGCGAAGGTCGGCGGTGGCTCGGCGAACACCCAGGTCGTCTTGCCACGCCACCGCGGCGCGGTCGAGCGCTACTTCGACCGGCCAGCCGAGATGCCGAAGAAATAGCATCTCGACCACGGATAACACGGATGACACGGATGAAGACATGAAATGAATGGGATCGTATTCTGTCTCCATCCGTGTCATCCGTGTTATCCGTGGTTAAATTTTTTGCATCAGGAAGAGACGCACCATGTCCACCCCATCCGCCTCGGGAGCACTGCTCCGCCCGGAGGAGTTGCGCCCGGCGGTCGATCTCGCTCGGCGCGTCCTCGAACAACTCGACCGCATGCTCTTGGGCCGACCCGAGTTGCATCGGCTCGTCTTCGCCGCGATCCTGGCGCGGGGCCACCTCCTTCTCGAGGGCGTCCCCGGCGTCGGCAAGACAGCCCTCGTCAAGGCGCTGGGCCAATTGCTCGCGCTCGACTTCAAGCGCGTGCAGTTCACGCCGGACCTGATGCCGTCGGACATCCTCGGGACGCACATCCTCCAGGAGAGCGCGGGGGGTGGGCGCGACATGGTGTTCCGGCCCGGCCCGATCTTCGCCCACATCCTCCTCGCCGACGAGATCAACCGTGCCTCCCCCAAGACGCAGTCCGCCCTGCTGGAAGCAATGCAAGAGCGCTGCGTCACCCTGTTGGGGACGACGCGCGAGTTGCCCGAGCCGTTCTTCGTCCTCGCATCACAGAACCCGATCGAACTCGAGGGCACCTACCCGTTGCCCGAGGCGCAGCTCGATCGCTTCCTGTTCAAACTCGAGGTCCAGCCCGCCGACGCCGACACGCTCGACCGCATCATCTCCGGTCGGCGACACGGTGCCCCGCCCGCACCGGACTGGATCATGAGCCACGACGTGCTTCGCGAGCTGTTCGCCTGCATGGATCGCATCTTCCTTCCTCGCCCCGTGTCGCGGTACATCGCCCGGCTGGTGGCGGCGACCCACCCCAAGACCGCCGAGGCGACCGACATGGTCCGCAGCTACGTCAACCACGGCGCTTCGCCCCGCGCCGCGATCGCCCTGGCCGAGTCGGCACGCGCCATCGCCCTGATGGCGGGCCGGCCCACCGTGGGGTTCGAGGACGTGCAGGCCGTCGCCGGGCCGGTGATGAATCACCGCCTGATCCTGAACTACAAGTCTCGGCTGGACCAGGTCACCGCCTTCGGGGTCGTCCGCGACCTGCTGAAACGACTCGACGCCACCGGGCTGGACCTGCCCGGCGACATCGCCATCATGGAGAAAGCCAATGCCTGATCGCTGTCGGAACCTCCGCCGGGCAGCCTGCGTCGGCACGCTACTCGCGACCTGTATCTTCGTGCTGGGCGGCGCACGCCCTGCGAACGCGGCGGGCGTCTCCTACGGTGAGATCGAAGTCTCGACAGAGACCGAGCCGCGCGGCTCCTTTCTGCACGGCTATGCCGAATATCGGTTCCAGGTGAAGAACCGCAGTAGTGATCGCAGCATCCGGGTAACACTCCAGATGCCCGCCGAGAAAGACCGAGGCGGTAGACGAAGAGAAGGCAGCCTGAACTCGATCTCGAAGACGGTCGAGGTCGGCCCCGGTGGGGTCACATCGGTCTCGATCCTCCAGCCCGCCGCACCGGGGGTAGGTGGCGATGGCGTTGCCGTTTTCATCAACGGGAGGAAACAAGAGCAACAACTCCTGGTATCGATGGCCGCCGGGGCGAACCCCCCCGCGCATGTGATGTATGGTCGTCGATCATCGCGGATGTATGGCTTCGGCTCCTCCAAGAGCGGAGGCAATGAGTTGAACCTCCTGACGACGCTTCGGGTTTCCGAAGAGTTCTTCAAGGTGCCCGCCAGTATCCGGCATTTCGGCGGGGGCGTGATGATGCCTCCCGGCAGACCGATCGTGCCGGAACCTCTGCCGCCTCCGGGCGTACCGGCGGTCCCCCCAAAGGAGGCGGACGACCCTGATGTGTTCCTCGGCGGCCCCGGCGGCCCCCGCCCAGGCGGTGTCGGGATCCCGGCCACGATCGCGCCGTTCGAGATGCAGGTCCAGCGCTCGGACTTGCCGATCTCCGTCTGGAGTGGCCGATGGCTGGCGTTCACACGATTCGACGCGATCGTCGTGACCACCGAAGACCTCGACGAACTCCAGCGTGCCGGGACCGAGTCCCGCGCCGTCCTCCAAGCGCTCTGGCAATACGTCGAGACGGGGGGCGTCCTCTTCGTCTTGGGCGGGAGCAAGAACAAGGGCAAGGCGACGATCCCCGCCGCCTACGATCGGCCCCCGGTCGTCAAGGAGGGACTGATGGTGTATCCCGTCGGGTTCGGGCGCTGCCTCGTCAGTCCGGACCGCGATTCGAAGACGTGGACCATAGCGCGGTGGTCCGTCCTCCAGCAGGCGGCCTCGGGAACCGCCATGACGTGGAAGACCAGCCGCAACTTCGCCGAACTCAACAAGACGTTCCCGATCGTCGATGACCTCGGCCTCCCCGTCAAGGGACTGTTCGCGCTCATGGTCCTCTTCGGGATCGCGATGGGGCCGGCGAACCTCATCTGGTTGACGCGCTTCAAGCGACGCATCTGGCTACTCTGGACGGTCCCCGCGCTCTCGCTCTTCTTCTGCTTCGCCGTCCTCGGTTATATGGTCGTGGCCGAGGGCTGGCAGGGTCACGCCCGCGTCGGCGGCATTACGCTCCTCGACGAGGTCGAGAAGCGGGCCACGACGCTGGGCCGGACGGGATTCTACAGCCCGGTGACGCCCGGCGACGGGCTTCGCTTCAGCGAAACCACCGAGGTGCAAATCCTGGGGGACGAGAACGCCGCCTGGACCAACACCTGCTCGATCGATTGGACCAACGAACAACACCTCGCGCGCGGCTGGGTCACGGCCCGCGTCCCCGCATTCTTCACACTCCGCAAGAGCGAGACCGTCCGCCGGGAACGCATCAACCTGCGCCGCGAGGACGACGGCGGCCTCAGCGCGGTCAACGCCCTGGGGGTCGATATCAACCAGCTCTGGCTCGCCGACGAGAAGGGCCAGTTGTATCGCACGGCCGGCATCGCCGCCGGAGGCACCGCCCGCCTCGAACGCGCCGGGCCCAAGGTCGCCCCGGCGATCCCCCTCGAAACGTGGCGCGAAATCTACGGCGGTCAGGACTGGCTCGATACGACGAAGAAGATTCGCAACGCTCCCGAGAAGTACCTCGGACCGGGCACCTACCTCGCGGTCGTCGATTCGTCGCCGTTCCTCGAGCAGGCTCTGAAGAACGCCAAGGTTCGGCCCAGTGAATCGCTCGTCCTCGGCATCATGGCAGACCTGGCCGGGAAACGGTGACCCAGAGGAGAACGACGATGAATCCTGACGCGCAATTGTTTAGCCGCGACGCGAGGTCAGAGCGCTCCGCTTTGCGTCGCGGCTAAACGACCCCCCGCGAATCCACTCGTATCGAATTCCAGGACTCCCCCATGCTCGTCCAGATCCGCAACCTGCGCAAGAGTTACGGCAACACCAAGGCCGTCAACGACATCTCGTTCTCGTTCGGCAAGGGCGAAATCTTCGGGTTCGTCGGCCCCAACGGCGCGGGCAAGAGTACGACGATGCGCGTCCTCGCCGCCCTGGAGGAGCCTTCCAGCGGCGATTGCCTCATCGACGGCATATCGGTGATCGAGTACCCTGACAAGGCGTATCGGCTCGTCGGCTACGTCCCCGATAGCCTCCCCGGCCACCGGGACATCTCGGTCCACGAGTACCTCGACTTCTTCGCCCGCGCGTATGGCATCCCCGGCGGTCGCCGGCGGCGCGTCGTGGAGGAGATCGAGGAGTTCACGAACCTCGTCGGCATCCGCGAGAAACACCTCAACGCCCTGTCCAAGGGCATGAAGAACCGCGTCAGCGTCGCCCGCGCGCTCGTCCACGACCCACCAGTCCTCATCATGGACGAGCCTGCGAGCGGCCTCGACCCCCGCGCCCGCATCGAGTTGCGCGAGCTGCTCAAGGTGTTGGCGGCCCAGGGCAAGGCCGTCCTCATCAGCTCGCACATCCTCACCGAGCTGGCCGAAATTTGCACCGGGGCGGTGTTCATCGAGCGGGGCAAGATCCTCCGCGCCGGCACCCTGAGTCAACTGCTGAAGCGCGATGTCTCGATCAAGACTCTGCTCATCCGCCCGCTCGATCGGCTCGAAGAATTGAAGCGCTACCTGCTCACCCAGCCGAAGGTCGAGGATGTCCGGGTGATCGACCTGAGTCTCGAGATCGATGTCGATGGCGACGACGACGAATGCTGTGACCTGCTCGCCGACCTCGTCCGGGGCGGCTTCCGTATCATCGAGTTCCGCCCACGGCGGGCCGACCTCGAACAGATCTTCATGGACGTGACCAAGGGCGACGTGCAATGACCTTCATCGGCAATCTGATAAGCGGATCGGCAGGAAGCATTCTCCCCTCTCCCCCTGTACTCAGGGGGAGAGGGGTCGGGGGTGAGGGGGTGCAGGCCGCGCCACTCGCC
>JANXSH010000971.1 GCA_025356615.1 Planctomycetia bacterium
GATGCGCAGGTTGCGATCGTCCGCCTTCAGGAGCTTCTTCAACTCGACGGTGGCGACCTTCGCCTCGGTGCCGATCTGGGCGAGAACCTCGATGGCCTCTTCGCGGATCAGCACATCCGTATCCTTCAAGTCCTCGATCCAGGCTTTCAGGGTGCGGCCCGAATAGAGCGTCTTGCTGGCCTTGTCCTTCTTCTCCGCAGGTTTGGCCTCCGGGGGATTGTCCGTCTTCTCCGGGACGATTTCGATGGTCTGCGCGGTGGCACAGGCCAGTGTCACGAACAGGCCCAGGGTACTACGAAGTAATCGGACCATGACGAGCCTATCCTCGATGGTGTCCCCTAACTTTCCCAGTCGGCCCTACGACCCGGACCATCCCTCTCATCCTTCGACGGCCCGTGGGTCCGATCCGGATACGCGAATATTCTTCTCAGCATACCAGGATCAATCGCAAGGGCAACAGAAAACAAGGTAACATCGGGTGTGGCTGGCCCTGCCCTCCCAGGCGCTTGGGGGTCATGGCAATCGCGCGGTGCCCTATTCGCGAGGTGTCCGCACGCCATCCAGAGCCGTTCGGATCGCCCCGAGGAGTTCCTCCTCGCTAAAGGGCTTGACGAGAATTGCGTGCGCCCCCAGCAGTCGGGTGAGGTGGACTGCATCGGTCCCCGGCAGGCGAGCCGATCCGCCCGACATGGCGACCAGCGCAACGGTCGAGTGGTCTTTGGCGACCGCGCGCACGACCTCGATTCCATCGGCCTCGGGCATCAGGATGTCCGTGAGGACGAGATCGACCCGCTCGGACTGGAGCAATCGAAGCCCGAGTTTGCCGTTGAGTGCGGTCAAGACCTCGTGGCCGTGTTCGCGCAAGATCATGGGCAATGTGGCCTGGATCAGAGGATCGTCATCGACAACGAGGACACGAACCATATGCACAGCTCCAAAGGCGGAGGCGACTCAGGGCTTATGAAAGAATCGCTGTAGGTCCGGTTTCCAACCGGACGTTTGCAGCCTGTCCGGTTTCCAACCGGACCTACATCCCGTTGTTTCAGGGCCGAGGCTCATTGGAGAGCAATCGGTCGAGTGCGTCGAGAAGTTGACTCGTAGTAAATGGTTTAGGAAGAAAATAACGCAACGACAGTTCGTCTAGGGTCGTGCCCGCTGCTAGCCCACTCACCAGCAGGATCGGCATAGTCGGCGCTATGGGGCGGAGAGCGCGAATCATGGCTGGCCCGTCGAGGACCGGCATCATGAAATCGACGATGACGGCGACGATTTCCTGTTGGTGTTGATGGAATACCATCAGACCCTCGGCACCATTGCGAGCGGCGACCGTTCGATACCCGTGGTCCTCGACTGCGAGTTGAACCATAGCGCGCACGTCATCCTCATCATCTACCACCAGGATAACTTGCTGTCGGCCAACGGGCAAGGCAGGCTCGTTGGGCGTCACCAGGCTCGTCTCCTCACCGCGAGCGGACGCCCGGAGTCGTCCGAGCAACTCCCGACTCCGCTCGATACTGACGACGACCGAATCCAGCAGTTTTCCGCGACGCGGCTCGTCCTGGATCCGGCGGAGCAAGTCCGCAGCGAGGCGGATCGGCTGGAGGACGTTGCTGAGTTCGTGGGCGATATCGCCTGTCGAGCGGAGCCTCGAGTGCAGCCGAGCTAACGTTTGTTCGGCGTCCCGCTGCGTCTCTCGGCTGGCCAATGCTTCGCGGACGGCGAGCGGAAGGCGGTCGAGTCGGTCCTTGCCGATGTGGTCGCTCGCGCCCGCCTTCATGGCCGCGACGATCCGATCTTCCTCGACCCGCCGCGTTACGACGACGATCGGCAGTTCGGGGCGGAGCAGGCGGATGCGATCGAGGACGGCGAACCCGATATCGCCCGGCAGGTCGGTTTCCAATAGCACCACGCGGGCGCTCGCGAACACCTCGTCGGGCATCGGCTGTGTGGGGTCGATCTCCACGAACACCGCCTCGACTGCCGCGAGAGCCTCGCGAATGCGTGTGCGGTCTTCGGCACAGGGGTCGAGGAGTACGATGGTCATGGCGTGTTCGACCTGCGGACGGTGTCGATGTAAGCCTCGAAGTTCGCGACCGGCGTGTCACGATCGACGCCGTGGTTCAGGTTGACGATGTGGCGATGCCCGCCGCCCGCCAAAAGGCAGGCGCGCGTCGCGGCGATCACCTGGTCCCGCGTGCCCCCCCGGAGGAGTTCCTCGTCGATGTTGCCCTGGAAGACGAGGTCGGGATAGGTCGCGCGTGCCGATGCCAGGTCGTGGCATAGGCCCAGGCTGATGACATCGGCCCCCGATCGACAAAGTCGATCGAGGTACGGCGACTCCTTCACGAAGAGGACGCGCGGCACGCCGACCGCGTCGCGGAGGATCGCCTCGTGGTGCGGCTGCGCCCAGGTATCGTATTCCTCCGGCGTCAGCAAGCCGGCCCAGGAGTCGAAGAGTTGGTACACGTCCGCCCCTTCGGCGATTAGCGTCCGCAGGAAGCCGACGGTCGCGCGCTCCAATCTCGCCAGGAGGGCGGACCACACCTCGGGTCGCTCGGCGGCGAACCGCCTCGTCGCGTCCATGTCCTTGCCGGTGCCGATGCAATAGGCCGCGACGGTGAACGGAGCGCCCGCGAAGACGAGGACGGGCAGTTCGCCGCGCAACTCCTCCTTCACCAGACGCAGTAGGTCGCGGATGTGTTGGTAGCGGCGTGGGTCGGGGTCGGCCTCTAGTCGTCCCACATCCTCCATCGTGCGAATCGCCCGATCGGGCACCGGCCCACGCGCGGG
>JANXSH010001156.1 GCA_025356615.1 Planctomycetia bacterium
CAACCTGGTGATCTTCCTGGTGTCCCTGGTGGCGGCACCAAAGGAGAGTAGGCCGGAGGTCATGCAGAGGATGGCGGCACGCCCTACCGAAGCCCTCCAGGCTCTTGACCTTCCCCCGCTTGAATAAAGGAACGGCCCTGGGTGTGGAAGCTGGAGGGGTACACCAACGCGGAGATTTCCGACCGGCAGGGCTGCTCCGGCAAGACGGTCGAGCGGCGATTGGCCATTATCCGGCGGCTTTTGAAACAGGCGTGAGGGTTCGCCGGGCACTTTGTCGATTTCCTCCCAGAGAGGGAAACACGCGGATTCGTCTGCGGAGGGTGGTCGGATGAACACTGGGCCTTCGTTGATCGACTGTCTGTCCGATGAGGCCGTTCGGCGTCTCGAGGATGCCTGTTGCCGTTTCGAGCATGCCATGCAGGTCGGCCAGCGGCCTGGGTTGGAGGAGTTCCTCGACGGGGCGGATGGGTCTGAGCGAGTCGTCTTGCTCCGCGAATTGTTGCACCTGGAGGTGTTCTACAGGCGGCAGAGCGGCGAGGTGCCGGCCATCGATGACTACCAGACACGCTTCCCGGACGCCACCGCCGTCCTTTGCCAGGTTCTCGCTACCGACTTCGAGGGGCCGGCGCGACTCCCCGGTATACACGAGACGACTGATGATGCCCAGCAGACTGGTCCGCATCGGATGGCCTCGGAGGATGCCTCGCACGACGAGCCAGCCAACGCACCTCCCGGCATCCCTTCGGTGAGTCGTTATCGGTTGCTCCGCTTCCACGCCCAGGGAGGACTTGGCGAGGTTCATGTTGCCGAGGACACGGAGTTGAACCGCGAGGTTGCCCTCAAGCAACTCAAGCCCCAGTACGCCGCACACCCCGACAGCTGCGGGCGGTTCGTGCTGGAGGGCGAGGTCACGGGATCGCTGGAGCATCCCGGCATCGTGCCCGTCTACGGCCTGGGAACCCATGCCGACGGCCGGCCGTTCTACGCCATGCGCTTCATCCGGGGTGAGACCTTCGGGGAGGCGATCCGCGCCTTCCACGGCCGGGTTCCGGTCCGATTCGACGCGCTGGAGTTCCGCCAATTGATGGGCCGATTCGTGGCGGTGTGTCAGGCCTTGGCCTACGCACACAGTCGGGGCGTGCTGCACCGGGACATCAAGCCGGGCAACATCATGCTCGGCCCGTTCGGCGAAACCCTGGTGGTGGACTGGGGGCTGGCCAAAGTGATGGGGTCGAAGGAGACAACTGCGGAGGCTCCGGGTGCCGAGAGGTGGATACAGACCTTGGGGTCGAGCAGCCCGACGACGATGGGAGCCGTGGGAACGCCGGCGTACATGAGCCCGGAGCAGGCGGCGGGAAAGGCAGCCCAGGTTGGCCCCGCGACCGACGTGTATAGCCTGGGAGCGACTCTCTACGACTTGCTGACGGGACGTGCCCCGTTCCAGGGGAATGTCTTCGAGGTATTGTCGAAGGTAAAACAAGGTTCATGGGTTGCACCGAGGCAGGTCAGCGGCGCGGTGCCGGCGGCGCTGGACGCGATCTGTTGCAAGGCGATGTCACTCCAGCCGGAGGATCGGTACGGCTCGACGCTGGAATTGGCGCGGGAAGTGGAGCAATGGCTGGCGGACGAGCCGGTGGCGGCACACCGAGAGCCTTTGGGCATGCGGATGCGTCGTTGGGCGCGGAAGCACCCGAGCCGGGTGACGGGCGTGTTGGTGCTGCTGGCGGCGGCGGTAGTGGGCCTGACGGTGGGCACGATCCTGCTGGACCGGAGCAAGCGTGAGGCGGAAGAGAGTTACAGGATGGCCAAGGAGGGGGTCAATCATTTCCTGCGCGAGGTCGGCGAGGAGGTCATGCTGGACGAGCCGGGAATGGAAGGCTTGCGGCGGAACCTGCTCAACGAGGCGTTGAAGTACCACGAAGAGTTCCTGAAGAAACGACCGAACGATCCCGAAGTCCAGCAACAACTGGCGGAGACGTTTCGCCTCCAGGGGGAACTGGACGGCGAGTTCGGACGGATGGAAGAGGGCAAGGCCCGAGTGTTGCGGGCGGTGGCCCTCTTCGAGAATCTGCTGCGGCAGAAGCCGGGGGACACAGACCTCCGGGTCGGTCTGGCGCGGACCCTGATGGCACTCTCGGAGTTGCAGGTAAAGTCATGGGAGCCTGAAGCTGGCATGGACACGATCAACTCTTCGAGCGACATGCTATCGACTTTGAGAACAGAGGAACCAGGGAACACAGTCGTCCTGGCCCTCATGGCCAAAAGCTTAGACTTGCGCGCGACATCGAAGGCCCTGCACGGCGACCTGACGGGGGCGGTTCTGGACAACCAAGAAGCCGTGACCACCCTGAAACGATCGCTTTACATCACCATGTCGACAAGTAACAAGACTCGACCGGTGCGAACGCGGTATCCTGAACTCGAGTTCGAGGGGCGATCCAATTTCCGTCTGCTCGCCTATGCCCTCAATAACCAAGGGATGTTACTCGAGAAGAACGGTAGGACTCCAGAGAGCGCCAGGGTGTTCCAGGATGCGGCCGCACTTTTTGGGTGGATTTCGAAACATCAGCCACGGGCCGGCCGACTCCGAAACGGGCTTGCCCTCGCCTTGCTCGAAGCCGGCCATGCCGAGGCCGCACTCGGCTGCCCCCAGCGGGGAGAACCGAAGTTACAGCAGGCACTCGAGCTACTCTCGCGGCTTCGAGAAGATGATCCTCTCATCCCGGAGTACAAGGGAAACCTCATGCGAGCCAAGGGCTACCTGGGGGAGAACTTTTTCGTGCGCGGTCGCACAATAGCTGCAACGAATCTGCTGCGAGAGGCTGTCCAGCTGGGAGACGACTTGCTGAAAGGCCAGAGACGGGACCGGAGGCTCCAGACGGACCACGCCCGATTCCTTTACCTCCTGGGATCTTTACAGGGTGAATTGGGACAGGTAGACGAGGCGTTGCGCTCTTGCACACAAGCCGGAGAGGAACAAGAGCAGGCTCTCGCAACAGCACCCAGCGATCGATCCCTGCGAAGCGAACGTCTGCGGACTCGCGAAGCGATCAGCGGACTTCGCTTCCTGAAAGGCAAGATCCCGCCCGACGATCGGATCCGAGATTTCCGGCAGATCCATCGCGAACACCAGGATCTTGCCGAGGGTGACCTTTCGTCCCTTCGACTCCGAAATGAGGTAGGGAGGTCAGCCGCAGTCCTGTCCGGGTTACTGCTCGAGGCGGGTAAGGCAAAAGAGGCTCTGGAGGTTCTCGAACAGGCGCGACCAGCCCACGAAGCATTGCTTCGGGCCGACCGGGACCGCTGGAACGATGAACGCAAGCGGACGACCGCTCCGGTCGAGCCTGATCCGGTGCTCAATCGTCAACTGGATAACACTTCCCAAGGAGGATTGTTCTCGGAGCAGTTCAGTTTTGCGAGCAGCGGGCAAACCCCAGTCGTGCCTGTGTCCTTCGAATTCCGTCGGCAGTGGGCTGAACTCCTGGCACGGAAAGGGGAGGCGCTTGCTGCGATCCACCAAGGCGAGGCTTCGGGCAAAGTCCTCAGCCAGGCTATCGCCCTTGGCGAGGAGCTTTCTCCCAGAGGCAGTCGCGTCTTCTGCCCGCCTCCTTCCTGGCCTTCGCTCTGGTCGGTGGTTGCCCAGGAACTCTACCTTCAAGATTCAGAACCCTGCCACCTGTACGACTTGGCCTGCCATCTGGCTCTCGCCTCGTCCCTGCCTGACGCGGCCGGCATCTCGGACCCGGCTCGCCGAGCTGTTCGAGCGCTGGAAGACCTCGTCGCCTCCGGCTTCGACAACGGACCCAAAATTCGATCCGACAAGAAGTTAGACCCCTTGCGCAGCCGAAAAGACTTCCAGAAGTTGATCCAGGATTTGCAAGTGAGTCTCCGCGAGAAATCAGGCGTCCCCCCGCAGCGATAACCCTAGGGTGAACCATGTATCGGACCGTCCCGCATTCGTCGAACTCATTCGCATCTGGTTCTCCCAAAAGGGGCGACCGAAGGCCAGCCTTCACGCTGATCGAGTTGCTGGTGGTGATCGCCATCATCGCCGTCCTGATCGGCCTGCTGCTGCCCGCCGTGCAGAAAGTCCGTGAAGCGGCGAGTAATATGTCGTGCAAGAACAATCTCAAGCAGATCGCTCTCGCGGCCTCCAACTATGAAGTATCGCAGGGGGCGTTCCCGCCCGGCCTCAACGTCAGTCCCTACTCGACGAACCCGAACCCCGATTTCAACTGGCCGGCCCCGTTCGGTGGTCCGTACACCGGGTGCCTGGCCTACCTGTTGCCCTACGTCGAGCAGGATAATGTCTACAAGGAACTCAGCAAATTCGATCCGGGCCTGTTTCAGCCCAATAGCCGAAGCCCCGCTTGGGCTTACGGCACCGGCAAGTTTGATTTCCAGGATCCGAACGTATCCCCATCGAACTGGAACGGTACAGGCCGAGGGTATCCCAAAGCGGCCAACACCAAGATTTCGATCTACCGGTGTCCTTCCGACCCAGGAACACCTGCTCCCGTCGTCCTGGACGGTATTGGATTCAATTCGAGACCCCCGCAAATCGGTTTTTTCTTTTGCTATGACTGGGTCAAGAACATCCCCAGTTACGGCGGCGAGTTGGGGCGGAGCAATTACGTTGGTGTCATGGGAGCTTTCGGAAAAGTGGACTTGGACGATTTGTCTCCCTTGGCAACACGCTGGGCTCCCTTCAGGGTGCGATCTCTCCTATTCGCAGATTATCCCGCAATTCTAGCCCTAAACAGGCCAGGTTGCTCAGGAGTTCTGACTTCGGCCCTACTTGCGATCTCGAGCGTCTTACGGTAGACTTCCGCCCACACGCCGCTCAGCAG
>JANXSH010001159.1 GCA_025356615.1 Planctomycetia bacterium
GTTGAACAAGCCGGGCGTGGAGACACTCCGCAAGGCGCGGGCCAAGCTCCACGAGTCCTACACCGAGTTGCTCCAGCGCGACTTCGCCAAGGGCGAGGAATACATCAAGGAGTACGAGGAACTCTGCACCATCGACGTGGCCGGCCTCAACGGGGCCGAACTCAGCGCCGCGAAGACCGAGATGCGCAAGCGTCGGGCCAACTTCCTTTGCCTCGTCGGCAAGGGCCGGGAGGGCCAGAACCGCCTCGTCGAGGCGTTCGACAAGTACCTCGAACTCGGCATGGAGGCGAAGGACGACCTCATTCAGGTCGTCGATGAGCCGACCGTCAAGACCGCCCCCGACGTCTGGTCGCAAGGCCGAATCGCCTCGATGGTCCTCAACGCCAAGGACGAAGCGCAGCGAACTGCCCTCAACGAGCAGATCAAGAAGCGCTGGGATAAGATCAGGGGGCCGAATGCCCCGCTCGACGAGTTGCGGAAGTTCGTCGCGATGTTCGGCTCGCTCTTCGGGGTGGGCAAGGAGGCGCGGCTGGCGCTGGCCCAGCGACTCATGGACGACACCGATGTCAACTCGCTGCTCGAGGCCGAGCAACAACTCAGCCTGCTCCGCAACGAGACGGACGACCCGGAGATCACCGCCCGCGCCCTCGAGGCGCTGGCCCGGCTGAACCAGGGCAAGAAGCTCCTCGAGGACGCCGCGTTCTACTACCGCCAGCTCGCCGAGCGCTTCCCGAAGATCAAGGTCAACGGCAAGACCGGCGCGGAGTACCTCGACGACCTCGCCACCGACAAGCGTTACCTGCCCTACATCGACCAGACCGGCCGGTTCACGATCAAGGGCAAGGTCGAACTCCGCCGCGATGTGGACGACAAGAAGGGTGCCGCGCCCACGTCGCAGGTCTACCAGTTCGATCATGTCGGCGAGGGCTTGCCGTTCTTCGACAACCACAAGATCGGCCTGACACTCGACGGCAACCACCACCTGAAGATCACGGACGTGACGACGAATGAGATTCAGACGTTGCCCCTGACACGGACGCTGTTCTCGCAGATCATCTCGCAGATCACCCAGCAACACCCCTCGGCCCCGTCGCGGGTCAAGTTCAACTACCAGAGCATGGGCCACCTCGTGGTACTCCAGGTGGGTAACATGATCTTCGGCATCGACCCGCTCAACAAGCCCCGCGTGCTGTGGGAGAAGAACATCTCGACGCTCCCCGGCAATGCGGCGGCCCAGCCGTCGATGACGTTCGACGCCAAAGAGAACACACTCTCGCTCCTCTACAGCGACGGGTTGGTCCAGCGCCTCGGCACCAACGGCCCCCTCCAGGGTGGCGTCGTCACGGTGGCGTTCAAGGATTCGCTCATGGCGATCGACCCGGTCACGGGCCGGACCTTGTGGACGCGAACGGACATCAACTCCCGGTCGCACATCTTCGGCGACAAGGAGAACGTCTACGTCGTCAACCTTAGCGATGACAACAAGCCGTCCGGCACCCGCGTCCTCCGCGCCTACGACGGCGTCACCGTCAAGGCCAAGGACTTCACCGCGCTGTACAACGCCCGTGTCGGCATCCAGGGCCGGTCGATCTTCACGTCGCAGAACGACGAGAAGACCGGCCTGACGCTCCGCCTCTACGACATCCTCACAGGCGAGGACGCCTGGAAGCAGGTCTTCCCGGTCGGCACCGTCCAGATGACCTCCGAGGATCCGAACCTGACCGGCGTGATCGAGCCGACCGGCGCGGTCCGCGTCTTCGATGTCGAGAAGCGCAAGGAGGTCATGACGACCAAGCTCCACGACGTGGCGCACCTCGACAAGCCGCAGGCGGTCCACCTCGTCGGCGACAAGGACTTCTTCTACGTCGCGATGAGAGGGCAGCCGGACCCGAACATCCCCAACAACTGGAACGGCATGCCACCGGGCGTCCAGCCGAACGTCGTCAACACGTCCGGCCTGCGCTCGATCCCGGTCCACGGCTACGTCTATGCCTTCAAACGGAAGACGGGCGACATCCAGTGGTTCAACAAGGTCGAGAACCAACAGATGATCGTGTCGATGCTCGACGAGCTGCCCGTGATCCTGTTCACGGCGCGCTACTTGTACCAGACGCCGCCTCCGAACAACTTCCAGACGATGAAGTACACCATGCGGGCCTACGCCAAGCACAACGGCAAGTTGTGGTACGAGAACGACAACCTGCCCCAGAATATGTACTTCCACACCCTGACGATGGACCATCGGGCAGGCAAGGTGGAGTTCATCGGCTACCAGCTCAGGGTCGCCCTCGATACCGTGCCGAAGTAAGCGACTGAAGAGGAAACGGAGTCTCCCAGAACGGTGAAGTCGGTGAGCGGCTGACCCCACCCCCCAACCCCCTCCCCTAAAGGGGAGGGGGAGCAAGACCAGACAATGGGAGACGTGACGCTCTCACCTATGCCTCCTGCTCCCCCTCCCTTTTAGGGGAGGGGGGTGGGGGGTGGGGTCAGACGCTCACTGACTTCACACCTGACCCTTTCCCATCAACTCCTCCGTCCGCCGGACGCCGGGATCGACTCCCGCGCGGCGCATCGCCCTCACATGGCCGCGCATCATCGCCCAGCCTTCGGGCGTGTCCACGTCGTACCACGGCGGCAGCAGCGACACGCTCCAGCGCGGATCGTCCAGGCGGTCGATGGTTTCCGCGAGGACCGTGTCCCGGCTCCAGGAGATGCCGTCGAAGATCGGCAGTCGGCGACGACAGCCGACCAGGTAGTACCCCCCGTCCGTCGCGGGGCCGAGGACGAGATCCGCGTGGGCGAGGTCTTCCAGGGCGCGGGAGAGGAACTCGGGCGGCAGCGTCGGGCTGTCGGTGCCGATGACGACGACGCGATCCGCGCCGGCGTCCAGTCGATCGCCGATGAATCGCTCGAGCCTCCGGCCGAGGTCGCCATCGGCCTGCGCCTCGAGTTCGACCCCCGCGCCGACCAGGCGAGCCATCTCCTCGCGCGACTCTGCCGGGGCGAAGACGACGACACGCCGGGCGGCGATGGCGTGCGTGCGATCGAGAACGTCGAGAAGAAAGGCTCGCGCGATCTCGGCGGCCCGGTCTGGGGACACCCCCAGCCGCGTCTTGACCGCGCCGGCAACGGGAACCTTCGCGAAGATGCCCAGGACCGAATGCGGCATGACGAAAGTCCTCCATGCGGGTGAGGGAAAGAAATAATTTAGCCACAGATGAACACAGATGAACACAAGACGAATTGCCATTGGACTTATCTGTGTTCATCTGTGGCTAAATCCTTTACGGACCGACACGAGCTTCACCGTTCAACGCCTCGATGTAGCGCGTGAGTTCGGCGGCCTTCCATCGCACCAACTTGCGGTTGTAGCGGACCGGCTGCGGCACCTTGCCCGCCCGCACCAGCCGCCACAGCGTGCGGATACTGATCGCGAGGCGATTCGCGACCTGCTGAGAGGTCATCAGGTCGGGGTTGGATCTTGGTTCGGCGTTGATGATGGACATCGCTGTTCCTCATTCGCTGCATCAGGAGGGCTGGGAGCCAGACTGATAGGTGACGGATGTACAGTATCTCTCGATGTCGTTCATTACAAGGGCAAATCCGGAGATGGCAGCGAAACGGCCCCATCGGGGTCGATCGTCATGAATGGGTAGACAAGGGATGCCCTCGCCTTACAGGTCGGGGTGCCCCTCCCCTGCCCCCTTCTTTTGGGAATGCTGGATCTGCGCCACTTGTTCCGACAGAGCCTGCAAGTTGAGGCAGAGCTGGCGTAGCGTGACCTGGCGCGATGCGAAGAGGAGGAGGAACGTACCCAACGAGGCCAGGCTGAGTGCCACCAGCGCGGCCATCAGAAAGAAGAACAAGAAGTTGAGGTCGTGGATGGCGACACTCTGATACCGGGCCACCGACCCGGCCTCGTGCTCGGTGGCGGTGACGTGCAGGAGGTTCTTGTGCTGGGGAACCACATAGTCGATCCAGAACGAGATCGCACCGTAGAGGAAGAAGAGGACGACCACCCAGATCAGGATAACCGCCGCCGTGAGCAACCAGGCGCGGCGTCTGTCGCGGGCGAGCAGGTGGCGGAGGAGGTCGCCAGAGGGGAACGGCTTGTCGGACGCCGGGTCCACGCGGAGCATGGCTTTGCCCAGTTCTTTCTCGGTCATGTGTGGGTCTCCTCGTCGAGTAGAGTGCGAAGGGTTTTTCGGGCGTGATGCAGTCGAGAGCGAATCGTGCCGATCGGACAACCGACCACCCCGGCGATCTCCTCGTAGCTCATGTCCTCGAGGAAGCGGAGGACCAACACCTCGCGGTGTCCCGGCGTGAGCCGGTCGAGTGCGGCGTGAACCAGGACGGCCTCGTCGGGGTAGAACGTCGGCTCCTCGGGACAGCCCGCCAGGAGGGACTCGTCCGGCAAGGGGGTATCGGGGTGGCGTCCGCGCAAGGTTCGGCACGCGCGGTCGTGGGCGATGCGGAAGAGCCAGGCGCGGAACGCCGCGGGCGCGGCCAACCTGGGAAGGCCCCGGAAGACATCCAGCCAGACCTCCTGGAGCGCATCGTCCACCGCGTCCGGCTCCCCCAGCAGCTTGCCCAGGAAGTACCGCAAACGGGGGGCGAAACGATCGACCAGGTCCGCGAACGCCGTCGGGTCGCCCGATCGGGAGCGGATCACCAGGAGCTGCTCGCCGATGTGATCCCAATCTTCGCGCATCCGCCGCCCATCTCGGGTTCCGGGTCTCACCGATAGTTGAGTTGCGCGCGGAGGCCCGCGCGTTCACCGAAATATCTCGCGGGATCGATACGAGTCAGAGAGATGACGCGGCGGTCGTAGGAAGTGTGCCGCGAAGGGAGAGGGAGATAGGAGGACGAAGAGGGAAGCGTAGGTGCCGAGGGCGGCCCACGCTTCCACTCCGGTTCTAGCGCCGGTCCTTGGCCCTTTTCTCGCGTCGGGCCTTGAGGCGCAACCCCTTCGGGCTGGGGGCGTTGATCGCTTTTCGTCGTCGTTTGGCTGCCGTCCGCAGCTTTCTCGCTCGCATCATGTGCGTATTCCTGCTTCTATTCTGCTCCCCGGCGGATGCTCCCCGGCGTCCGACGGCTCGGATGGTGTGACCCGAGGGGGTCCGGTGGGAGAACTACATCTACGAAGGTTATCAGTTCGGGGCACGAATGGCTATGGGGAATGACTCGCGGCAGGGCCGTTCCTTTATTCAAGCGGGGGAAGGTCAAGAGCCTGGAGGGCTTCGGTAGGGCGTGCCGCCATCCTCTGCATGACCTCCGGCCTACTCTCCTTTGGTGCCGCCACCAGGGACACCAGGAAGATCACCAGGTTG
>JANXSH010001238.1 GCA_025356615.1 Planctomycetia bacterium
GGTACAGGAGCGTCATCTCCTTGCAGTCCTTGAAGTGGGCTAGGCCCGCGTCGCCCACTGCCGTGTGGGTCAATTCGAGTTCCGCCAGGTTCTTGCAGGCTTTGAAGTGAGTCAGTCCGATGTCGCTCACCTGAGTTTGGCCCAGGCGAAGATAGACCAAGCTCTTGCAATCCTTGAAGTGTGTTAGACCTGCGTCGCTCACACTCGATAGGTGTAGGTTGAGGTACATCAGGTTCTTGCAATCCTTGAAGACCACCAAGCCCATATCCCCAACCTGCTTGTTCCCCTCCAAAGCGACCCAGGTCAACCGGAGCGACTCTCGAGGCAGATCCGCCACCGCTTTGATCTCCCTGTCCTCCTCATTCACTTTAACCGTTCCACCGATGGACAGAACGTACTCCGCCGCCTTGCGATCAGCATCAAGTGCCTTCACCGCCGCCGGGGGTGCTATCGTCACCCGGACCGTGACCCTGCCCCCCCTCTTCAGCGTGAATTCCGGCGTGTCGAGTTCCAGCCCGTCCGCCCCCTCGACGCGAATCTTGTACGGCCCCGCCTCGAACCTCTTGGTGCGGTCGCCCGGCCCCAGAGTGTAGAGGTCCTTCCCGTCGGCACCGGAGAGGATCAGCTTGCCGCCCTTGACCCTGGCCTCCGTCTCGGGGTCGCTGATCTCGACGACGAGCGTCCCCTTGTCGGTCTCGACGCGGACGATCACGCCCAACAGCCACAGGCCGGAGGGCACCAGGACGCACAAGACGACGGCGACCACCAGCGGCATGCGGCTCCGCTTCGGCTTCGGCATCGCGGGCGTGGGTGCAGGCTGGTATTCCGTGATGTCCGCCCACGGGTTCGCATCCGGTACGGACGCGACGGAGGCGACGGGGGCGACGGCGGTGGCAAGGGGGGGTGCAGTGTTCCTCGACTGCAAGTCCTTGACGATCTGCTTGACGGCCGCCGCCACTTCGGCCGCCGACTGGGGCCGCCCCGCCGGGTCCTTGCTCATCAGCCGGTCGATCAGGTCGGACACGGCCTGCGGCAGGTTCGGGTTCCGCGACCGGGCCGGTGGCGGGGTCACGGTCGCCAGGGCGGTCAGCACGGCCATCAAGTTCGGCCCCTCGAAGGGCAACTTCCCGGTGGACATGCGGTAGAGCATCACCCCCAGGCTGAACAAGTCGGCCCGGTGGTCCACGTCCTCGCCAGCTGCCTGCTCCGGGGGCATGTACGCGGGGGTGCCGAGGATCGTCCCTTTGGCCGTCAGGTGAACGTCCGACAAGCCCTGAGAGCGGGCCAGGCCGAAGTCGAGGATCTTGATCCGCCGGACCTGCTGGCCGAGTTCCTTCGACGCGGGGTCGCCCTCGACCCAGACGTTGCTCGGCTTGATGTCGCGGTGGATCAGCCCCCTAGCGTGGGCGGCGGACAGCCCCTCGGCGACCTCGCGGGCCACCTTCAGGATGATCCCGATCGGTTGGATCGGCTCCCGCTTCAACCGGTCTTCCAGTATCTCGCCCTGGAGGAAGGGCATGGCGATGAACGGGCTGCCGTCGGCCGACTCGCCCACGGTCCAGAGCGGGACGACGTTGTCGTGTTCGATGGCCGCCGCGGCCTGGGCCTCACGGAGGAACCGCTCGCGGTTCTCGGGCCTCGCGGCCAGGTCGGCCTTCATGGTCTTGATCGCGGCCTTCCGCTTGAGGCGAACGTCCTCGGCCAGGTAGACGGTGCCCATGCCGCCCTCGCCCAGCACGCGGAGGACGGTGAAATCCCCGATGCGTTCGGCGGGGCGACCGTTGCTGCCCGGTGAGACGGCGGGGGGGGCGGAGCCGTCCTCCGTCTGGAAGTCCCCCGCACTCGGGGTGGCCGCATGGGGGAGGTTGGCCGTCTCGCCCGGCGTGCCGTACACGTCGGAGGGGGGCACGACCGGCTGGGCGGGGGTGGTGTTCATGCGGCCTCACATGGCATCCGGCTGATGCGACCGGGGAGAATTTCGGATGAGGGTATTATACTCGAGTTCATCGACGCTTGTCAAATGGGGTGTCGCTTCCGCGACCCCCGTCGTCGGGTGGGCGTGCGCCTGTCGCGCCAGCGCCTTCCGCCCTCGCGGACGCACACGCCTTGCGTCGAACCGCCCCCCACGGATACACTCCCTCCTTTCCGCATCCTCCCACGGAGGCCGACCCGATGCGCACCCTGCCCTGGCCGCGCCTCTTCCTCGCGGCGGTTGGCGTCCTCGTCGTCGTCCTCGGCGTCCGGCACGCCCACAAGGTCGCCAGTGACCGCTCCGCGTTCAGGCGTTGGCAGCCGCAGATCCAGGCGCTCGACGAAGGTGTGGACCTCAGCGCGAAGTTCAACTACCCCAACCCGCCCGTCATGGCCGTCTTGCTCGAGCCGCTCGCCTGGCTGCCGCCGGTGCCCGCCGCAATGACGTGGTTCACCCTCGAAGCGGCTTTCGCTGGCCTGTCGCTGTTCTGGGTGATCCGCCTCGTCGAAGGCGAAGGCGACCCGATGCCGACCTGGGGATGGATACTCGTCGTCCTGTGCAGCCTCAAGCCGATCGCCGACGAGCTGGCGCACGGCAACGTCAACCTGTTTATCCTCTTCCTCGTCGTCGCCGCCCTGACGGCCCACCAGCGCGGCTGGAGTCTCCGCGCAGGGATCCTTCTCGCGCTGGCCATCGCCTGCAAGACGACCCCCCTGCTCTTCGTGCCCTATTTCGCCTGGAAACGATCGTGGCGACTCCTCGCGGGTGTCGTCGTCGGCCTCGCGCTCTTCACCTACCCCGGCGTCGTGCCGTCCGCCCGCCTCGGCTTCGTCGAGAACCAGCGCCAACTCGTATCCTGGTACGACGGCATGGTCCGCCCTTACCTCGTCGAAGGCCGGGTCACGTCCAGCCACATCAACCAGTCGCTGCCCGGCGTCGTCTCGCGCCTGGCGACGCACAGCCCGTCGTTCACCGTCTGGATCGACCGGGTCCGACCTGAGTTGCGCTACGACAACCTCCTCGACCTGTCGCCCCAGGTCGCCAAGAACGTCACGATGGGGTGCATGGCCGTCTTCGCCCTGCTCGTCGTCTGGACCTGCCGGGGCCGACCCGCGCATCCGGGGGAATACGCGCTCATCGTCCTCGGCATGCTCCTCTTCAGCGAGCGGACGTGGAAGCACCACTGCGTCGTCCTGATGCTGCCGTTCGCCGTCCTCGTCCACCATTTGACGCTCCGGCGAGGGGAGTATGCAATATTGGCGATACTCGTACTAGCTTTATCGCTTATACTGCTGCCGGGATTCGCTGCGGGTCATGAGCGAAACACCGTCGCCGAGTCGCCGGGCTTTGCCAAGATGGCGCAGGTCTACGGCGCGTACACCGGGGCGTTCCTGCTCCTCCTTGGCGGCGTCGTCGTCGTCCTGCGAACGGCCCGAGTCTGCTCCGAGACGAAGACCCTGGAGAGTGGTGTCTCCTCGACGCCTGCGGTACTCCTGGCGAATGGAGTATGAGCAAACGACCGGGGTCGATCGAATGGTGAATTCACTCGACCCCGGTCGATCATCGTCCTCGGGAGGTCGGCTCGTTACTCATCCGTCTTCGGTGTCGAGTCAGGGTCGTACTTCACCCAGATCAACGGCAGGCCAGAGCGATAGATGACGAGGACTTTTACGCCCGCGTGTGTGGAGAGACTGGAGACGTTGATTCCGTTCGTCCCAAGGCCACACATGACGTAGCCGGCCTTGACATCCTTGGGGGGTGAGCCGAGAGTGAGGTGCATGCAGCACCTCGCTACCGCTTCGGCGATCTCGTAGCATGAACAGCAAGAATCTCGCGGCTCTTCACATTCTTGCACGTTGCCCGTCGAGATGACGTTGAAATCGACCCCGACACGATCGAGACCGTCTGCACCGATGGTTCGCGCCATCAGCACCCGATCCAGTGCCGGGACGATGGCCGGGTCGATGGCCGGCAGTGCGGGGCGGAGGGAGAGGTTGCCCTCGCCCGCCCCGATCGGGCAAGCCGGGTGCCCCTTGCGAGGCGTCTCGCACTCCTCGCACTGGCCTTCCTCGACGATCACATGGAGCTTGTAGATCAGCGGGTCGGCCTCGACGCGCTTCGGGTCGAGGGCGTGCGCCTGTCGGGCGAGGTCGGCGGCCTTGGCGGTGCGGCCCTCACTGACGGCGAAATAGCACGCCTTCAGGAGGCCATCGAC
This sequence comes from Planctomycetia bacterium, assembly GCA_025356615.1. GTDB lineage: Bacteria > Planctomycetota > Planctomycetia > Gemmatales > Gemmataceae > JANXSH01. The sequence goes on from JANXSH010001238.1 coordinate 4,188, forward strand.
CTGCTCCTTGACGCCGGCGACCTTCTTCGACTCGGCAGCCTTCTTCATCAGCTCCCGGTGCATCTTCTCGCACTTCGGGCAAGCGGACTCGCACGCCTCGTCATTGCCGGCAGAGGAGCAGCCCTTCAGGCAGGGGAAGTTACGCTTGTTCATGATGATCGAGCCATTCACCACGATCGAGCCAGTTCGCCCGCTATCGGAGTTCATGCCCGCGCCGAATATCAGGCTGCCGGTTCCGGCCTCCTTCAGGTTGATACGGATCGCCTCGAGGAGGACTCGATTACCGAGCGGGCAGGGCAAACTGATGCAGGCCTCGTTCACGACTGTGGCTTTCTGGTTCGCCTTCTTCGTCAGCTCCCGGTGCATCTTCTCGCACTTCGGGCAAGCGGACTCGCACGGCTCAGCATCGCCTGCGGAGGGGCAGACCTTCGGGCAGTCGAAGTTCCGCTCGTTCAACGTGATCGAACCGGTTAGCCCGCTGTCGGAGTTCACGCCCTCACCGAGCATCAGGCCGCCGCTGACCTCCTCCACCCTGATGAGGATGTCCTTGTAGACGGCATCCAGTTCGTTGGCTGAGCAGCACTTCCCACAACCCTTGATGAGTGGAGAAGTGATACAGATTTGGCCATCGCAGACGCGGGCCTCGAGGCCGAGTGGACGACAGAGGACATCGAGTGCAACCGAGACGGGCATGTTCTCGATGCGGGCGGTGATCGGCAAGTGCATCGACAGGCCGCGCATCTGGAACGCGATCGGGTCGAGCCTTACGGGCATGCAGAGTTGCTTGGACAATTGCTCGGAGACGACGAGGAGCGGCGTTGCATCAAACTTCAGGCTGATGGGGCGGTCGGAGGTGTCGCTCGCTCCACAATAGCCAGCGCAGCACCCTGCGCACTTCGTTGCCGTACATTCGATCCGGGCATAATACGGGGTGAGTTGCGACATCCAGCAAGCGCTGATGTTTTGGATCTTGGTCATCGTCGGACAGGCGGAAACAGGGCAGGGAGTCTTGTCCGCTCGTTCTTCCGACACAGGCCAACCGGATTCCTCACTCGAGTGAAGGAGCTCGTTGATTCGGGCGGTGTCGAGTTCCTGCTTCACCTCATCGGCTCGCCGCGCGTAGGACGAACCGGGGCACAGCTTGCGGGCCTTTTCGAGGTGTTTCATCGCCTTGCCCATCTTGCCCGCAGCGACCAGCTTTTGGGCGCGGTCGATCTCCGTCGCCGCCTTCTGGAGAGCGCGGAGGTTGTCCATCACGCCCGGCATGTCCTTCAGCTCGGTCGCCATCACTGCTCGCCGGTCGGTAAGTTTGGAACTATAGGGGCATTCGCTCTCGACCTTCGGCATGGTCGCGATCCGCTCCGGCTCCGCCTCTCGGCAGAACTCAGGGAGCAGATCGATCATGAACAGGAAGCTCCCATCAACCGCTTGACTGACCGGAGCGGTCGTCGGCTCCGGCGTGGACACGATGATGGGATCGTCGTCCGGCAAGTCGGGCGGTTTGGCCGAGGTGCGGTCGGCCACGACGATCAGGGCGAGTAACGCGGCCAGGCAGGCGGCGGATAGATGGCGAAGCATCGGGGGTTCCCTCCGTGGGTTCTGGGGATGGGCCGCCCCTGCGTTCACGGGGGAGGGAGCGGCCGACAGAATGGGGCGCGACGCGCAATCGTGGCTCGTCGCGGCGGGCGGAATATAACCGGTCGCCTCAGCCACGCAAGGGCAACACTCCCGCCTTGACAGTGTGCCGCCCAACGATACACCAACGACAGGACAACCCACCCCGCCAGGAGAGCGCATGAGCGTTCGCGTCATCGTCTTCGACTTCGGCAACGTGATCGGTTTCTTCAGCCGCCAACGCGCGGCGGAACAGCTCGCCGCCTTCGGCCCGCCGGGTGTTTCCATCGAGGAAATGACCCGATTCATCTTCTTCACCGACCTCGAGCCTGCCTTCGAGAGCGGCCAATTCGCCGGCGCTCACGTCCTCGCGGAGCTTCGCAAAGCCTTCGGCCTGGTCGGCACCGACGAGCAACTCGGGCGGGCGCACGCCGACATGTTCACGCCGAACGGGGCCGTCTGCGACCTCATCCCGCGCCTCCAGGGGCGCTACACGCTCGCCCTCCTGAGCAACACGAACGAGTTGCACTACCGCCAGTTCCGGGGACAATTCGCCGATGTCCTCGACCGCTTCGATCGCCTGTTCGTCTCTCACGAAATGCGCATACGAAAGCCTGCTCTAGAGATTTACCGTCGTGTTAGCGAGTGGGCGAAAGTCGCGCCGTCGGAGTGCCTCTTCGTCGATGACCTGCCGGTGAACGTCGAGGCCGCGCGGGCTTGCGGCTGGCAGGGAATCGTCTACCGCGAAGGCGACGACCTCGTCGCCGCGCTCCGAGCATTCGGCGTCGAGTTGGGGGCATGAGAGGGCTGGCGCAAACCGTAGGGTGGGTCGAGCGGACCGAGGGCACCACGGCCAGCCATCGAAGTCAAGTAA
>JANXSH010001244.1 GCA_025356615.1 Planctomycetia bacterium
TCGAGGAGTTCGTGGTGGCGGGCGCGCTCGACGCGGGGGTCGGCGAGGTCGGAGAAGGACGAGAGCAGGGGCGGCGTCTGGGGCTGGGACATGGGTCAACTCCTTGACAGAGATAGAGGCCCTTATTTTGGGCAAGACGCCTTCAGCGTCCACCCTCCCTTCCCAAATCTCCTATCTTGATGCGATTGCCCTGCGTCAGCCCCCTGTTGTTCGCTTGCGTTAGCCCCCTGTTGTTCGCTCGCGTTAGCCCCCTGTTGCAAGCGTACAACAGGGGGCTGACGCCCCCCGCTCGCCGACTGATCGCCACCCGCCCGGTCAACAGGGGGCTGACGCCCCCCGCTCGCCAGGAGCCGCACCGCCTCCTCGTTTACCCAGATCACGAGAGGGCGGTATTGCCTTCGGATGTAGTCCACCGCAGCGAGGATCGCCGGCCCTGCTTTCTTTCGCTTCGACCCGGGCTCGGTCCACCAGGTGCCACACGCGGGCTTCCCGTAACGCCGGTTCAGCGCGCGACTGGCGTAGCACTCGGAGTCGCCCAACAGTGCGTCGGGATCCGGATCGCCCGGTACGCCCACGAGAAGATGAAAGTGGTTGGCCATGACGCCGACGGCGAGCAGCAACCGGCCCCGATACTCCGCCGTCTCCTGGAATTGGCCGACGGTCACCCCCGGCCTGTTCCTCGTTTAGGAAGAGGGGGTCGCCTATCATCTGCCGTCTCATGTAGGCACGGAGGGCGGGCAGGTTCAAGTCACAGGGTGTCCCGCGCTCGTTGTGGCGCACGCCGCGCCCCGTCTCGTCGGCGACGTTGCTGACGAAGCCGCGCGAATCTCCGGGAAGCCAGGTGCCATAGGTCGTCGAAGTCAGCAGCCAGTAGCGATCCATAACGTTCCCTCCGGTGAGCGGGGCCATTCCTCGGCGAGCGGGGGGCGTCAGCCCCCTGTTGAAACGCCCGCGACACGACGCATGATACGACACGCAACACATGATGCAACAGGGGCGCGGGTGCCAACAAGGACTGTATCCCCTCGAAGGCGAGGCTGATCGTTTCCGTCTTGCCGCTGACCACTCGCTGGCCGTTGGCCACGACGGAGGCGTGAACCTGGGTGGCGCGGGGCCGGTCGGCCCAGGTCGCCAGGAGCGTGTTATCGAAGGACTTGCGGTCCTCGACAGTGATCGCCAGTTTTGCCACCTGAATGTTCCTCGAGGATCTCTGGCCTTGGGTCGTCGCCACCGCCCGCGCCTGCTCCAGCAACTACGCCACCCTCGCCGCCAGCGCGTTTGCCATCGCGGACTCCCGCCAGTAGGGTCTCCAGTTCCTCGACGCGCTCGAGGCTGACTGCACCGAATTCTGCACCGCCCACTTTCTGAAATGGCGGTTTCTGCCTGGAATCCTGGGAGTGTCCAACCCCTGGTCGGGGTACTTGTTTCCCTACGCTCGCCTGGGCTAGGGGTATGCGGGGAATCGCCCCCGTCACTCAACCCTGACGGCACATCTTGCCTCGTCAGAGACATTCGGTGAGGAATCCACACGAAGGATGGTTGCGTCCGTGCCCGGCCTTTCTTAACATAACACGACAACCGTCTCTTTCTCTCCGTATCACCAGGGAGGCATCAGAATGAGTGCGCAGACTGATCGTCGTGGTTTCTTGCAGGCCGGAGCCGTAGCCGGCATCGGGTTCTGGGTCGCCGGGTCATCCACGGCGGCTGACAAAGAGCCGGCGGCCGCCGTCGAGCGGCTGAACATCGCGTGCATCGGCGTCGGCGGCAAGGGTAGCAGCGACACCGACAACGCCAGCGAGATCGGCAACGTCGTCGCGCTGTGCGACATCGACGACAACACGCTCGCAGCCAAGTCTAAGAAGTTCCCCAAGGCGAAGACGTTCAACGACTTCCGTGCCCTGCTCGAGAAGATGGACAAGGACATCGACGCCGTCGTCGTCAGCACGCCCGACCACACGCACGCCCCCGCCGCCGCGATGGCCCTCCGCTTACGGAAGCACGTCTACTGCCAGAAGCCGTTGACCCACTCGGTCTTCGAGGCACGCAAGCTCCGCGAGCTGGCCCGCGAGTACAAGGTCTGCACCCAGATGGGCAACCAGGGGACGGCCAACGACGGGTTCCGCACCTCGGTCGAACTGCTCCGCTCCGGCGCCCTCGGCGATGTCAAGGAAGTCCACGTCTGGACCAATCGCCCGACCAACTTCTGGAAGCAGGCACCCGATACGACCAAGCGCCCCGCCGCCTCCAAGGCACCGGCCCACGTCAAATGGGACCTCTTCCTCGGGCCGGCCCCGGAGCGCCCCTACGCGGCGGGCTACCACCCGTTCGCCTGGCGCGGCTGGCGCGATTTCGGCACCGGCGCGCTGGGTGACATGGCCTGCCACACCGCCAACATGCCGTTCATGGGCCTGAACCTCGGCTTCCCTTCCACGATCAGCGCCGAGTCCGACAAGCCCAACCCCGAAACCTACCATGCGTGGTCCAAGATCACCTACCAGTTCCCGAAGGTCGGCGATCGCGCTGCGCTGACGCTGACCTGGTACGAAGGCAAGAAAGACGGCACGCGCGTCCTTCCCGACATTGCGCTGCTCCAGGGCAAGGCCAAGAGCTTCTCCGACTCCGGCTGCCTGATCGTCGCCGAGAAGGCCACTCTCTACTCGCCGAACGACTACGGCGCTTCGAGCCGACTCATCGGCAAGGATGTCAAAGACATCAAGGCACCCGAGAAGTCGCTGACCCGCCGCGGCGGCGACAACGACCTCGAGCAGAAGAAGGAGTGGGCCGAGGCGATCAAGAAGAGCGACTATAAGATCGCCCTCTCGAACTTCGACTATGCCGGAATGCTCACCGAAGTCGTCCTCCTGGGCAACGCCGCCGTCCTCGCCGGAACCAAGCTGACCTACGACGGTGCCAAGATGACGTTCAGCGACTCGGAGATGGACAAGTATCTCCAGCGCGAGTATCGCGCGGGGTGGAAGCTCTAACTCGCTTCGCTCGCAGTGTTCAGTTTTCGGATGGTGAGGCGAGACGCAGCGGCGCTCGCCTCACCTCGTTTCTGAGTGTTTACACGATCGTCACGAACGAACAGCGAGATGCCGCAGGCGACTGTGGGCAAGGCGATCCGACAATATCACCAGGGAGGGAAGCGATGCCACGTCACTTTGTAATTCCGATGGCCATCATGCTACTTCTGGCCGCCACGACCAAAACGCCCACGGCCCCAGCACCGAAGCCGAGCGCGGAGCGAATGCGTAAGGAGATGGACGCCGCGTGGGCCGACCTCCTGAGTGCGGACGAGCTAACGGCGGCGCGGGCGGTCCTCCGTCTCGCCGCCGCTCGAGAGGACGCGGTCGAGTACCTGAAGAAGAAGATGCGACCCCTGAAGCTATCGAAGGGGCATGCCACCCGCCTCATCGCCGACCTCGGGGGCATCGAGGAGAAGGCAGCCCGCGCGGCCTTCGAGGAGTTCGGCTACCTCGACCCCCGGTTGGCACTCGGCGACGAGGAACTCCGCGATGCCATGCTCGACAAGCCGGCCAGCCGACGGCTGAGTGCGGTCCTGTGCGACCTGCCGATCGACGGCATGTCAGGAGAAAAGTGGCACTGGTATTCCCCGGATAACAAGGTGTATCGCTTCAACTGCGGTGAAGCGGTTTCCAACCGGGATGTGGCCATCAGCGTTGCGCTGATCGGGACAGTAGGACGCAAGGCAACTTGGGCACGCGCCATCCGTGCCGTGGCCGTGCTGGAGTACGTCGATACCCCGAAGGCGCGGGCGATCCTCGACGAAATGGCGACGGGACACCCGGACGCGGCACCGACGAAGGCTGCCCGGCTCGCGCGGGGGCGGTTGCAGAAGTGATCGCCGCACTCGTGAGCAGGACCGGACTCGGAATCTTACAAGCCGACTGTCACACGGTTACGCTACGGCCCTTGTTCTGCCTCCTCCCTCCGGGTACGATCTTCCCGACGGTACCCCATCTCGGGGGCTACTCTCGAAGGACTCGGAAGACGGGAGGTCTGTGTGGAACGCATTCTGAGCATTGGCGGCGTTTTCTTCAAAGCGCGCGACCCCAAGGCGCTGGCGACTTGGTATGGCGAACACCTGGGTGTTCCCGTCGAGTCGGGTCAGACCCACGGCGTTGTGACCTCCAGTGCCGCAGGCGAGCAGACCGTGTGGTCCACCTTCCCGGCGGACACGGCCTATTTCGGCCCCGGCCCGGCCTTGTTCATGGTCAATTACCGCGTGCGTGATCTCGACACGATGTTGGCACAACTCCGCGCGGCCGGGGCGCAGGTGGAGGATCGTGTCGAGGAGTACGACTACGGTCGATTCGGCTGGGCGACGGACCCCGAGGGCAATCGCTTCGAGCTATGGCAGCCGAGATGAACCGGCCTGAGATCGATGCGTGCCGACTGCATCTCCGGTGTTATTGGCCCCGCCAACTCGGTGCCGTCTCTTTCCGCAAACGCGCGGAACTGGTAGACGGCGACGATCTCTTTACGGATCAACACCTCGCCGATATGATGAACGACGAGGTGAAACACCCCCAAAGCCAGAGGACTTCTGATGGCCCCCACCCTCCTCCTCGCGCTGCTCGCGTTGGCACCGCCACCGCCCGCGCCCGACTACGCCAAAGAACTGCTGCCGCCCGTCCGACTCCGGGCCGCCGGCAAGCCGATCGACACCGATGTCGGCCACGCCGCCCCCTGTATCGCCGACTTCGACGGCGACGGCGTCAAGGATCTGCTCGTCGGCCAGTTCGGCGACGGCATCCTGTGGTTCTACAAGAACCTCGGGACCGACGCCAAACCCAAGTACGCTGCCGGGGTCAAGTTCAAGAACGGGGCCGCCGACGGCCGCGTCCCGACCGGCTGATGCGTCGGCTTCGGTCCACAGTTGGTGGACCTCGACGGCGACGGGCATCTCGATCTGATCTCCGGCTCCTGGCCCGGCGAGATCTTCTTCTTCAAGGGCGGACCGGGGCGAACTTTCGCGGCCCCGGTGAAGCTGAAATACAAGACCGGCAAGACCATCAACATCGGCGGCGGTAAGCGGGACGGCGGTTACATGATCCTCATCGCCGGCGATGCGAAGTTCGAGAAGGACGCCAAAGGCAAGAGTATCGTCCTGAAGTTCGAGAAGGACGCCAAAGGCAAGAGTATCGTCCGCTACGACGGCGAGGACATCGTGATTCCCGAAGGCAAGCAGGCGGGCATCACCGGCACGGCCTCGGCGGTTGGCACGGCCTCGGCGGTTCACGCCGTCGATTGGGACGGCGATGGCAAGATCGACCTGTTGATCGGAGACATCAACGGGAGCGTCTACCTGGTCCCCAACGAGGGGACGGCCAAGGCATTCGCCTTCGGCAAGGAGCGAACGCTCGAGGCAGGAGGCAAGCCGATCCGAGTCCCCGGCGGCGATGCTGGCCCGTTCGCTGCCGACTGGGACGGCGATGGCAAGATCGATCTGCTCGTCGGTGCCGGCGACGGGAGCGTGTGGTTCTACCGGAATATCGGCACGGCCAAGGAGCCGAAGTTGGCCGCAGGCGTCCAGATCGTCAAGCCCGGCCAGGCGACCTATGGCGCGGACGCTCCCAAAGAGCCACGCCGAGGCGTGCGGGCCAAGGTCTGCGCGGTCGATTTCAAGGGAGACGGCAGGCTCGACCTGCTGGTGGGCGACTTCGCCACCCAGCGCCCCGATCGGCCCGAGCCGACCGCCGAGGAGAAGGCCAAGATAGACAAGGCGAAGACGGAACTGGATGAGGTCATGCAGCAGTATCGGAAGGCGGTCAATAAGCGCAGCAGCAAAAACGTGGGCAAGGACAAAGCCGAGCAGGAAAAGGACCAGAAGGAGATTCTGGCAATTCGGAAGCGAATGCAGGAGCTTCGCAAGCTGGTCCCCCCTGACTACGAGGAGCACGGCTGGGTCTGGCACTTCGAGCGCAAGCCGCTGGAAAAGAGCGTGTCGAAGTAGGAGTCCCTCTCGCCCGATCCCTGACCTACTGCGGCTGCGCGACCGAATGGAGTTCGGGGCGCAGCCGGGTCGTTTCCTGCGTGAGGGATCACCTGGGGCGTCGGTCACAACCTGTCCTGGATGACTGTTTCCGTTCGCGCCGTTATTGCCGCACCGATGCTAATCTTCTACGGCGATTTCGAACGTCTTGCTGGCGAACGTAACCCCCTTATAGCCAGGAACGCTGACGGTGACTTTGGCGAACCCTTTCTTCACTTGCTCGGGAACCCGCACGGGGCCGTAGAACTCGTAGTATCAGCATCGCTGAGTAAGTTTGGCGGTGGTCTTCATCGGCTGGTCTTTGGAGGACGGCCACACGATTTCGACGATGGGGTCGATCGTTTTTGGAATCGCCGAGTACCCCAAACTCGCAAAGGAGTTTTTGCCCACACCCGGCGTGCCGAACCGAATATGAATCTCCTGATCCTTTTTGCCACGTTTCAGGGTTTTGACACGAATCGGCTGCGGAACGACCGGACCCCCGAAGTGAATGATCGGAGCCGTCTCCCGGCTAGCGCCCAGAATCGACCCCCAACCAGCATAGTGCAAAGTGGCTCCGTTGACCTTGCCGGAGATCACATAAGTGGGCGGCTCCTTGCCTGCCTGATAGCGCGTCACCTCGAAATCGGTATGAGGGTCGGTCTTGGCCGGAGTTAGCTTGCCCACGACGTATTTTTGGTCCCGATAGGATGGAACCTTGGTAACCGTTCATCCCTGCGGAACGAGTTGGGGACAAGGCAAGCCAATCCGGCTGGCGACGACGGCATCGTGCAAGTATTCCAGCACACACTCCCCCTGGAGCCGGCGCGTTTGCACCACCGTCAGGATTCGCTCCACGAACCGGCAGCCCTTCTCCGATTGACAGCCAAAACTCCGCTTCCGCCACAGCACGGCCCGGCGCAGCAACCGCTCGATGTGGTCGTTCGTCGGCTC
>JANXSH010001256.1 GCA_025356615.1 Planctomycetia bacterium
GTCTCGATCTTCGAGGCCGTCGGCAGGCACCAGGCCGGGACGATCGACGACAAGAAGCTGCACGATGTCGAGTGCAACAGCTGCCCCGGCGCGGGGTCGTGCGGCGGCATGTATACCGCCAACACCATGTCCAGCGCCATCGAGGCGATGGGCATGAGCCTGCCCTACGACGCCAGCTACCCCGCCGTCACCGCCGCGAAGGAGCGCGAGGCGTTCCGGGCGGGCAAGGCGCTCGTCAAGCTCGTCGAGAAGAACATCCGCCCGCGCGACATCATCACGCGCGAGTCGCTCGCCAACGCCTACACGGTCGTCCTCGCTCTCGGCGGCTCCACCAACGCGATCTTGCACCTGATGGCGATCGCGCGTGAGGCAGGCGTCCCCTGGTCGCTCGCCGACTTCGACGCACTGGGGGCCAAGGTGCCGCACCTCGCCGACCTCAAGCCGGGCGGCAAGTACGTCATGAACGACCTCCACCGGGTCGGCGGCACCCCCGCCGTGATGCGTGCCCTGCTCGACGCGGGGCTGCTCGACGGGAGCCGCATCACCGTCACGGGCAAGACGATCGCCGAGAACCTCCACGACATCAAGAGCGTCTACGCCACCCCGCAGGATGTCATAATGCCCCTCGACAAGCCGATGCACGCCAAGGGGCACCTCGTCATCCTGTCGGGCAACCTCGCCCCGGAGGGCGCGGTCGCCAAGCTCGCGGGTCTCGTCAACCGGCGTATCACCGGCCCGGCGCGGGTCTTCGACGGCGAGGAAGCGTGTTTTCACGCCATCCAGGAGCGCACGATCAAGGCCGGCGACGTGGTCGTCATTCGCGGCGAAGGCCCGGTGGGCGGCCCCGGCATGCGCGAGATGCTCGCCGTCACGGCGGCGCTCGTCGGCCAAGGACTCGGCGAGAAGATCGGCCTCATCACCGACGGGCGGTTCTCCGGCGGCACGCACGGCCTGGTCGTCGGCCACGTCTCCCCCGAGGCGTGGGTCGGCGGCCCCATCGCGCTGATCCACGACGGCGACCGCATCACGATCGACGGCGACGCGAAGAAGGTCGTTCTGGAAGTGGACGACGCCGAGTTGGCGCGCCGGAAGAGGGCGTGGGTAGCGCCGGGGCCGAGGGTCGAACGCGGCGTGCTGGCGAAGTACGCGAAGTGCGTGCGCTCGGCGAGCGAGGGGGCGGTGACGAGCTGAAGATCAAGCCGGCGCGGCGTCAGGCACGTTGTTCAACGTACTGACGCTGCGATGGTCGAAGAGGGTCGGTTCGCCGCGTGGGCTGATATAGACCGCCACCCCACCGCGAAACACCACGGCTTCGGGGTGGTCGATCGTGATCGACTCTCCATCGACGAAACGGATCTGGAATGACTCGAAAGGGCGACGCCGAACGAAGCCGCGCAGCGATCGTTCGAAGTTTTCAGGTTCCATGTGTCACGCCTCCGGGTATCTTTTCCTAATTCAGTGTACACCTGAGCGCTGAACCTGACAAGTGGTTCCTCTCTATTCTTCATTCCCCGAGCGCGACTCCAGCAACCCATACGCCCGCATCTTCTTGTACAGCGTCACGCGGCTGATGCCCAGCGTCGCGGCGGTGCGCGAGCGGTTGAAGCCGTTGCTCGATAGCGCCTGGAGGATGACGACGCGCTCGTGCGTCTCGCGGTTGTGCTTCAGCGTGTCCGGGCGCGAGGCCGTTGCCGGTGCCGGTGTCGATCGGTGTTCCCGCATCGGTTGCGGCAGGTGGTCGAATAGCAGCTCGCCGCCTGCGGACATCAAGACGGCCTGCTGGACGGCGTTCTCCAACTGGCGGATGTTGCCCGGCCAAGGGAAGCCCTCGAGCGCGTCGAGCGCCCTCGGGTGGATGTCGAACAACTCTTTCTTGAACCGCGTGTTGAACTTCGCCGCCATCCCTCGGGCCAGCGGCGCGATGTCCTGCACCCGCTCGCGCAACGGCGGCAGGTGGAACGACATGACGTTGAGGCGATAGTAGAGGTCTTGTCGGAAGCGGCGCTGGCGGACGGCCTCGTCGATGTCCCAGTTGCTCGCCACGATGATGCGGGCCTTGCAATGCCTCGTCTCGTTGCTGCCGACCGCCTCGTACTCGCCCGTCTCGATGACGCGCAGGAGGCCCGCTTGCTGTTCCAGCGGCAGCGTGTCGATCTCGTCGAGGAGGATCGTCCCCTCCCCCGCCGCCTCGAACTTGCCGACCTTCCGGTCCGTCGCGCCGGTGAACGCCCCCTTGACGTGGCCGAAGAACGCGCTCTCGACGAGGTTCGCCGGGACCGCCCCGCAGGGGACGACGAGGAACGGCTGTTTCGCCCTCGGCGAGCAGTCGTGGAGCAGTCGGGCGAGGTGCGTCTTGCCGGTGCCCGTCTCGCCGGTGAGGAGCACCGTCACGTCGTGTTCCGCCGCCAGCGCGATGCGATCGACGAGCGGCACCAGCGAGGGGGTCTGCGCGAGGAGGCGGGCCGCGATCACGTCTTCGAGGATCTCGCGGACCGCTTCGAAGAGGTTCGGCCGGCCCGCGAGCCGGTCGCGCAGGAGTTGGACGAGTTGCCCGGCCTGGTCCGGCCAGCGCAGTCGGCCCGCGACGTAGGGGTCGAGTCCCGCGAGGCCGCGCCCCGGCCCCGGCGTGCCCGATTCGAGGATGACCAGCACCGGCGGGAGCTTCTGGAGGTAGATCTCCTGCACGAGGCGCAACACGCGCTCCGACTCGACCGGAGAGCCGGCCGCCAGCAGGAGCAACACGCCCTTCTCACGCGGCATCCGCGACCGGATCGCCTCCAGGCCGAACTGAGGCGCGCCCCGACCGAACGCCTTCTCGAGTTGCGCCTGGATCGAGGCGACCAGTCGAGCATCATCGGCGACCAGGGCCAATCGGCCAACAGTCATGCGACAACCTCTGCGGCGGGTGCGGATGTTTCCAATACTTAACATTCGCCCGATTACAGCGGTTGTCAAAAAATTATCACGCGAATGCGTTCTACCGCCCCGGCTTGTCGAGGTGGTACGAGAACGCCCCGAGCAGATCGCCCTTCTTCTTCGCGTGGCACGCCAGACACGCCTCGCCCGCGCGGATGCTGCCGAGGACGCGGAGGCGATCGTCGGTCGAGTGGACCACGAGGTCGTCCTTCACCAACCGGGGCAGCGCCGCCGACTCGAACGCGTCGAGCGGCCTCGTCGGGGAGTCTCGCAGCTCGCTCATGCGCGGGAGGTTGGCGGAGACGTAGACGGCGGGCTTGCTGTGTTTCAGGAGGCTGACGAGTTCGACTTTGCGGAAGCGATAAGAATCATCAGCTGGAGGTTTCACGGAGAAACGATGCGGACGGAAACCGAACACCTCGTTGCGGTTCTTGACGTACCCGAAGCCCTCCGGGAAGACGAAGTCGGACACGCTGGAGTGATGCAGCGACTCGAGGGTAAGGCCTATCTTCTTATCCAGTGTGGCAGCGCCGCCCACCGACATGGTGGCCGCACTCTCCGGCGGAATCCAGGACTCGGATTCTTCGATCGGCACGGGAGGTTTTTCTCGAATTTGGATCGTCTCCCGAAGCGTGCCTGATGGTCTCGCATCATACATACGACTGACACCGAAGCCGGCACTAGTCACGAACTCATTTACCCGTTTTCGTGCAGTAACCTCAAAGCGTGGGCGCGGTGGATCGACCCCATTGTCTGTCCTTGGAAAATCGCGTCCATGTTGTCCTTATCGACGGGGAGCGAGATCAGAACCATGTCCGCTCCGACCCCCTGTGAGTCGGGAAGGAGTAACGGACGTTGCTCGTAGGCCAGGCGATCGGCGAGGGACACCGACGCTGTCTCCTCTCGCAACCTGCTCTCGTCGTCCATGACGGCAACGGGTGCCGTCTCGGGCGTCGGTTTGCTTCGTTCGACCCAGGACCAGACCCCAGGTCCGACGTAGGCGACGAAGAACGCGGCGAGGGAGGTCGCGAGGAACATCCGGGGACGAGCGGAGAGCCACGCACAGGCGAGGACGGCGACCAGGGTCAGTGCCGCGTGGAGCAAGAACGTCGGCAGCACGACCATGCCGAGGCCGAGGCCGGGGACGAGCAGCCCCAGAACCCACCAAGACGGTGCGTGAGGGGAGGACCGACTGCGGTAGGCGGTGACGTTCACTGCCACCAGCAGGACGAAGGACAGGATGAGGGATGCGACGAGCATGATCCGAACTCCTTGGAGATGGTTACAGCCTATTCGAGTCTTGGCCGGATAGTAATCCTGTGTTCAGGCGAGGATGCTCCTTCATTGGAAGACGACCTATTACCCCGGCCCGAATGATTATCACCGGAATGGGAACCGCGACCGTTAGGGAGCGGGTGCATCCTCTCTCGGTGGCTGCGGAACCGCTCCCTGACCAGGAGTTTCAAGGTTTGGGGAGCGGGTGCCTCGAGGTATTTACCCCGGAGGGGTTACAGCGATTAGCCAGGGGTCGCGAGCGCA
>JANXSH010001287.1 GCA_025356615.1 Planctomycetia bacterium
CCTACCTGCGCCAGGATCGTCTCGGCGAGGTCGCTCAGTCGCGTCGTCTCTTCCATGCGGCTCTTGTAGAGGATGTCGCGGACGCCGATCCGCAGGAGTTCCTTGTCCTGGAAGCTGTGCAAGATCGGGTCGAGGTCGGTAGCCCCCCGGCACAACTCGGCGAGTTCGGCCCGCAACTCCTCGGGGCTTCGCGGCTGGTCGAGGACGAGGCTGTCGAGCAGTTCGTCGATCATGCCGGGGTTGTTGACGAGGATTTCGGACAGGAACTGGCTCCAGGCGCACAGATCGACGTAGAGCTTGAGGCTCGGCGCGTTGAAGCTGAACAATTCCCAGAGGACCGTCTTGCCGCCGAGGGAGTTCGTGACCTTTTCGAGGTTCAATAGCGCGAGGTCGGGGTCCGGCGTGTCGGCGATGGCGCGGAGGAGGTCCGGCGCGATGCTGGCGAGGAAGTGCCTACAGCGGCGCGTCGAGAGGAATGGCACCTCCTGCCCGAGTTGGAGGAGGTTGGCGTAGGCCGCGCTCACGTCGCGGAAGCCGTAACGCCCCAGGACCGCGCGGACCGTCTCGGGGTCGGGGTTGCTGTCGAGGAGGAGGTCCGATTCCGGCTCGGCGGTGCTGGCGGCCCCGCCGAACGTTTGGTGCAGCAGGTGGTCGAGTATGTGGCGCGTCGGCTCGGTCTTGTCTCGGTAGTCGGCCTGGAACGCGGCGAGCGGGTCGGCGTGCGGGGTGGAGACGGCATTACGGGCGCTGAGTTCGTCGGACCGAGGGGTCTGTGCCTTGCCGCGCCGCCTCCCCGGTCGCGCCGGGCTGGCGGGCGGGTCGTCCTCGTGCGGGAGGTAGCCCATGCGGAGGGCGAGTTTGCGAAGGGCGTCCTCGCTCTCGGGGAGGCGGTGCGTCTGGAGGTCGAACAACAGTTGGAGTCGGTGTTCCGTCTTGCGCAGGAAGCGGTAGGCGTCATCGAGGACGCGGTATTCCTGGTGGGTGAGGCAGCCCGCCTCCTCGAGGGCCGCGAGCGCCAGGAGCGTGTTGCGCTGGCGCAACTCCGGCAGGTCGCCCGCGTTGAGGAGTTGGAGGAACTGGATCGTGAACTCGATGTCGCGGATGCCCCCCCGGCCCGTCTTGACCTCCCGGTCGCAGCCCTCGGCGACGCCCGACTTCTGTTCGATGCGACGCTTCATCGCTTTGATTTCGTTGATCTCGCCGAACGAAAGGTACTTGCGATAGATGTAAGGGTCGATCGATTGGAGGAATCGATTCCCTAATCCGAAGTCGCCCGCGACGGCGCGAACCTTGATGAGCGCCTGTCGCTCCCAGGTCCGGCCCAGGGTGTCGTAATACGCGAGCGTCGTTGCGAATGACCTTGCTAGAGGGCCGCGATGCCCCTCGGGGCGGAGGCGGAGATCGACCCGGTATGCCTGGCCGAGTTCGGTGTAGGCCGCGAGCAGCCGAACGACCTCCCCGACGACGCGGGCGTAGAACTCGTCGTTGGAGATGCTCGAGATCCTCTTGCCGCGCGTCTGGCCGTCTTCGGAATAGAGGAACATCAGGTCGATGTCGCTCGAGTAGTTCAGCTCCTCGCCGCCGAGCTTGCCGAAGGCGAGGACGACGCACGCGACCGGCGCGCCGTTGGGCGTCGCAGGCTCGCCGAAGCGCCTGCCGACCTGGCGCAGGGCGGCGGACAGCGCCACCTCGAGGGCGGCGTCGGCGACGTGGGAGATGTCCTGGGTGACTTCCTCCAGGGGGCGATCACGGATGATGTCGTTCGTGCCGATGCGCAACAGTTGCCGATGGCGGTAGCGACGGAAGGCGCGCAAGATCGCGGGGTCGTCGAGGGCGGCGTCCACTTCGGCGCGAAGGCCGTCGCGAAGCTCGGTGACGCTGGGGCTGCGGCGGAGCGGGACGCGCACCATGTCGAGGTATTCGGGGTGCTGCGCGAGCAGGTCCGAGAACATCTGGCTCGTGCCGAACAACGCCAGGAGAACCTCCAGGGGCCGGGCGCGCGTGTCG
>JANXSH010001327.1 GCA_025356615.1 Planctomycetia bacterium
GACGCGAATCATCTGCTGCGGGTGGCGGTGCTGGGCGCGGCCGATGTAGCGCTCCTTCACCGTGCTGGGCCGGTCGGGGTCGATGAGCAACGCCTCGTCGTCGATCCCGTCGTCCTGCACGATGCGGCGGATGCGCTCGCCGTCCGCGTCTTTGCCGACGACCCCGGCGAGGAGGACTTTCGCGCCGAGCGCGCGGAGCATGGTCGTTACGCTGCTCGCGCCGCCGAGTCGCTCTTCGCGCCGGTCGGCACGCAGTAATATCACCGGCGCTTCCTGGCTGATCCGTGCGGCATCGCCCCAGATGTAGCGATCGAGCATCGCGTCTCCGAGGACGAGGACGCGCGGCTGCCCCATGTGCAACACGGCATCCGCGAGGTCGGCATCCGGGGAATTCAAGTCGGTCATGAGGCATCCTCCCTACGCATCCAAAGACATTAACCACGGATAACACGGATGACACGGATAAGAAAAAACCATTTTTACAATGCATTCGTGTATTTGATCCGTGTCATCCGTGTTATCCGTGGTTGAATGCTTTACGCCGCCCGCACGCTGAGGAGTTCCTCGACCGGCTGTTCGACCCGTGGCGTCTCGAAGATTCGCGGCTCGTCGGGCGTTATCACCTTCGGCGCGAGGGCGAGTTGTCCGGCCATTGCCGCGTGCAGGAGTGGAATGAGGATTTCGTGGTGGCCGATCAGTTCCAGCCCCTCGCCGTGCTGGGCGGGGCGCGAGACGACGTTGACCGCCGAGCGGTAGCGCGACTCCTTGTCGAGGTTGATCGTGACGAGGCCGTCGAGGGAGTGTCCGAAGTTGCGCACGACGCTGACGGCCTTGAGCAACACCTCCGGCAGGATGACCGCGCTGCCGATGTTCATCCAGATGCCCTGTTCCATCGTCGAGACGACTCGGCACAAGTGGCGGAAGTCGGTCAGCGACGACTCGCCAACGGCCGCGCCGCTGATGTGTGGGTGCATGTGGACGATGTCGGTGCCGAGCGCGACGTGGATCGTGCAGGGGATGCCCGCGCGGTAGGCGGCGAGGACGAGGCTGTTGTCCGCGTAGGCACACTCGAGCCGGTCGATGTATCGGCCCAGAGCGAACCCGAGGCCGAGTTCGTGCTGTGCCCCCGCCTGGCTCGCGACGGCGAAGGCGTCGGCGGTCTCGGCGGCCATGCCGAACGTCCCTTCGTGCAGGGCGGAGTTGACATCCTCGCTCGTCTTGCCCGCGTAGGCCAGCTCGAAATCGTGGATCGCCGCCGACCCGTTCATGGCGACGGCCTTGATGAGCCCCTTCTGGATCCAGTCGATGAGGTACGGCGCGCAGCCCGTCTTGATGACGTGGCCGCCCAGCGCGGCGACGACGGTCCGGCCCTCGGCGTGCGCCCGCGCCAGGTGGTAGCGCACGCGGCGGAGGCCGTTGCCGGCCAGCTGGCGCGGGAGCGAGTCGATCCAGTCATCCACGCTCGCGCCGGGGGCGAGCGGCTTGCCGAGGTCGTCATGGAAGACCTTGGAGGGGCGTGATTGCAGGTCGTAGGTGCGCAGTCCGTGCAGGTCGAACGGGCGTTCGGGGAGTGAAGGCTTGTTCATGGTCGCTCCTCGGGGGTTAACTCGCCCGGCGCGTCGAGGACGCGGGCGAGGACGGATTCGATCTCGGCCTGGTTATTCTGCAATGCCATTTCGATGCGCAGTGCCCATAGCGGTCGACCCGCGAGGTCGGGCACGCGCAGCTTCACGAGATCCTTGTGTGTCGTCACGAACAGCGTGTCCGACGGTAGCGAGGCGGCGGTCTCGCGCAGGCTGAACACGTCCTCGCGGTGATAGGGGTGATGGTCGGGAAAGGTACGGAAGTCGAGGAGGCGCGCCCCGAGGTGGGTGAGCGTTCGGCGGAACGACTCCGGGTTGCCGATGCCGCAGAAGCCCAGGACGGGGCGCTCGCGCAGGTACTCGACCGACTCGCTCGCCCCGTCGGAGTTGACGAGGCGCGTCGGGCGGTGGGTCGCCAGGGCGACCGGCTTGCCCGGCGCGAGGCGGGATAGTCGGCGGGTGATCGCCTCTAACTCCTCGGATGAAGCCTGGTCGGCGCGGGTCACGAGGATGGCGTCGGCGCGTCTCAGTCCAGAGAGAGGCTCGCGCAGCAGGCCGCGCGGCAGCATCGCGCCGAAGCCCCAGGGGTTGGTCGCGTCGATCAGGACGAGGTCGAGGTCGCGGTGCAATCGGCGGTGTTGGAAACCGTCGTCGAGGACGAGGAACTCAGTTTCGAGTTCTTCTATCGCAGTTCGAGCGACCATCACGCGGTCGGCGTCCTGCAAGTGCGGCACGTCGGGCAGCGTCTCCTCGAGGACGAGCGCCTCGTCATTCCGTCCCTCGTCGGAACCGTAGCCGCGACTGAGGATGGCGACCCGTCGGTCACGATCGCGGTAGAATCGGGCGACGAACTCGACGCAGGGCGTCTTGCCGGTACCGCCGACCGTGAGGTTGCCCACGCTGACCACCGGGACGCCGACGCGAACGACCTCGCGCCAGCCCTGTGAGAACGCGAGATTGCGAAGTCGAATCCCCGCGCCGTAGACCCACGACGCGACGCGCAGGCCGAGTCGCGCGAGCATCGCGACGGGGTTGGAGCGGTCGCCCCGAATCAGTGCGAGAAAGCGCTGTTCGGTCGAAGGGGCCAGGGGTGGGAGGTGCGAAATCATCGACGGGGGTCCGTCCCCTGCGAGGGTGAACCACGTCCCGCGTGAGCATCCTGCTCGACGGTTTCGGGGCGTGGCGCGAGCGATAAAAAGTCAGTCGAATGGTTATAGTCCCAATCGCGAGGCGGTGTCAATGCCGGGAACAAGGGGGTGATGGTGTCACCTGGACCCGAGCGGGTGGGGACGTTACATTTAATCTGTTCCACCCCCCGACGTGTTCGTCTCGTCGTGCCCGAGCCAGTAGCAACAAGGAACGCCACCATGCGTCAGAGTTCTACCCTCGCCGCGCTCGCGGTGCTCCTCCTCTCTCGACAGGTCGATGCCAGTCCTCGCTTGATCCCGCAACCCTGGCCTCAGCCGCTGGGGGTGGTCGTGCGCGATGCCAAAACGATCCACGTCCTGAAGGTCGAGTCTGTCGGGCCTAAAGGCGTCACATTCGAGGTGCCAAAGGCGCTCGAGGGGAAGCTCGCCGACGCCCCCTTTCGCTTCGCGGAGATCCTTCGAGGTGAAGGTTGCGACGGTCTCTTCCGGGTCGGCAGTTCCGTCCTCTGTTTTCGCCAAGGAGAAATGGCCACCCTGTTCGTCAATGGACACTGGGCGTATGCGGTAGAACCGATCGGCTGGCGCGGCGAGAAGCACTGGTTCTGCCTGTCCACGGACGTGTTGGGTGTCGCCTACGAAGGCACGACGGCGGTCCTGCTCGACCACGTCGTCGCGATCCTCGCGGGGAAGGAGCGGACCGTCACGGCTCGCCCGCCCAACTACCGGAGCACGAGTGTTCGCGGGAGACTCTGGCGGATCAAGGCCGGCACGAAGGTGACACGACTCGTCTCGTCCGACGAGTCTCCTCATTTCGTCGGCTGGGGCAGCGGCGACCCGAAGGAGGCGCTCCTCCTGGCGGACGCCCTGCGAGCCGCCGCGACCAAAGACCGTATCGCGGCGGCGGAGGAACTCGCGCACCTCGGTTCGGAAGCGAAGCCGGCGTTGCCGGCCCTTCGTCGCGCTCTCGCAGACCCCGACCCCCGTGTCGGGTTGGCGGTCGCCAGGACGCTGGTCCTCGTCGATCCGAAGGATGACCGGGGAATCGAGGCCATCGTGGCCCGCCTGAAGGACGCCGACGCCAAGGTGAGGGCCGACGCCGTGACGACGCTCGCCGAGTGTGGTCTTCGCGCCCGCAAGGCCCTGCCGCCGCTGCTGAGGGCACTGAAAGACGCCAGCGGCCTGGTGCGCGGCGCGGCCGCCACGACCATCGGTCGGGTCGCCCCCGGTTCGGACGCGGAGGCTTCGGCCTTGGTCGCCCTCGGTGTCCTGCTGAAGGACGGGACCGAAGAGGGCCGACCGGCGGTTGCCGCAGTCCACGCCTTGCGCCCGTTCGGACATCGTGCCTGGTCAATGGCTCCTCTGCTCCGCAAGACCCTCCCGACACTGGACGACCCGCAGGAGGGCGCGGGTGAAGCGCTGGTGGGCATGCTGGCGCGGCTGAATCCGCCGCCGGTCGAATTCCTGGCCGAGGTGTTGGTCGATCCGCGGTCTGGATACGCGGCGCGCCGGGCGGCGTCGGCTCACCTCGTCGCCCTCGGCCCGCGCGCCCGTCTCGCGCTGCCTCGGCTTCGTCGGGGGCTAGCGAAACGGGTGGACAGTGGGGCGGTCGATATTGCCGAGGCCCTCCTCGCCATCGACCCGGATCGCGCCCCGCCCCTGATAGCTCCGGTTCTCCTGGCACTGGCGAAGAGGTCGGATTCCCGCTCCCTCGGCAACGAGGTCCGGCTCCTCGGTCGGTGTGGCCCGGCGGGGCGGCCCGCACTCGCGGCCTTGCTCCCGACGCTCGAGCCGGATGGCTCCCGAACGAGCGAGCGGGTGCGTCAACTCACTCCCCTCCTGGGTCCGCAGGATCGTGCGCTGCTGCCGGAGCTGCGCCGTCTGCTCGCCCAGGAAGACGACCCCTTGCCCCTCGCGGAGATCCTCCGGCGGCTGGGTATGCGCGGCGAGGCGTTGGAACAGGCAATCACGGGTCTGAAGAGCAAGTACCCTGGTCGGAGAGTGGATGCGGCGGAGTGGATCGGGGCGTGGGGCCGGGAGGCTCGAGCCGCCGGTCCGGAACTGCGCCGAGCCGTGACGAAGGCGACGGGTTCGGAGCGAATCCGAATCTCCCTGGCCCTCTGGCGCGCGTGCGCCAGACCGGAGGGGGACTCGCGGGAGAAGGCGTTCGTCGCGCTGGAGGGCCTTAGCAAATTGGGATCTCGATGGGAGGAAGACGACTTCGAAGAGGGACTAGTGGAGGTTCACTCCCGTCTGATCGCAGACAGGGACGCCGTGACCGTTCTCGCCCGCGCGCTCGGCGACCGAAACCCTCACGTTCGACTCGTCGCCGCCTGCACGCTGGCCCGCGTCCAGCCCGAACACCCTGACACCGTGCCGGCCCTCCGGCGTCTATTGGTCCGACACCCCGACTACTTCCGGTACGCCGCCGACACGCTGGCCGCGCTCGGCCCGCAGGCCAAATCGCTGGCTCCGATTCTGATGCCGCTGTTGCGAACCGAGGGCGAAGAGGGTTACTTCGCCGCCGAGCGCGTCCTGCGCCGGATCGACCCCGTCCTCGCGGCGAACGGCCGGGGGTCCACCGGAGTGGCCGATGCCGTGCCCGAGGATCTCACCAGCCTTTGGGCCGACCTCGCAGGGAGCGACGCCTTCCGCGCCGACCTGGCGATCTGGCGTCTCGCGGGTGCCGGCCCCCGTGCCGTCGCGCTGGTCCGTGAGCGCCTGCGCCCGCCCCCGAGTCTCGCCTCGGAGCGGGTCGTCCGCCTCATCGCCGACCTCGACAGCGACGAATTCGAGACGCGAGAGCGTGCGAGCGCTGAACTGAGCAAGTTTCTCGAATCGGCTGGCCCGGCGCTCCGAAAGGCACACGCCGAGGATCCGCCCCCGGAGGTGCGAACTCGTCTCGACCGATTGTTGGAGAGGGCGGATCTTCTAGAGGCCCCGGAACAGCGCCGCAGGATGCGGGCGTTGCGCCTGCTGACCGAGACGGACTGCCCCGAGGCCGGGGCTTTGCTGGAACGGCTCGCCCGCGACGTTCGCTTCGACTCCGCGCTCGAAGCGAGGGGGGTCAAGCGGAAGATCAATCGCCCGTGATGGATATCTCATATCTAGCCTGTGGAATTCGGCACGTCCCCTCGGGGTGACACGCTCCTTGCCTCTTTTCACCCCGGTCGCCTCACTTCTTGCTCGCCACTGGGGCGGGCGGTGTCCGCATTTCTTCGCCTGGTCATTCTCGCCTCCAGCCAGACAATATCATCC
>JANXSH010001328.1 GCA_025356615.1 Planctomycetia bacterium
AAACAATCAGGGGAGGACGTTTCCCCAAACGCCCTCCCATACACCTCCACCTCTTCCGCCAGCACCCACCGCCGAGGCTGCGCGACACCCACCAGCTCGATCACCCGCGCCCGGCCATCCTTGACCAACTCCTCCACCAACACCGCCATCGGCCCTTCCAGATCGCTCTCGGCGAGGTCGCCGAGTCGGCGCAGCCACTCGGCCATCTCCGCGGCGCTGCGAGGTGGCTGCCCTAAACCTCGTAACCGACGATCGACCTGGAACACCGCGCGCGAATCGAGCAGGTGCCCCGGATCGCCTGGCGCGAGCAGTTGGCCGAGCAAGTCTTTATCGAGTCCCTTGGCCCCCGCGCCCTCCTTGGCAACCTCATCATTCTGATAGAGATTCGCCGCAGTGAAGCTGAACAGCAACCCCGCCGCGAACGGCGACGGGATCTCGGCCCGCCGGGTCTTCACCTCGACCCGGCCATCGCGGATGTCGGTCAACAGCGCCGCCAGGCGCGGCACGTCGAGGTGGTCGTGCAGGCACTCGCGGAACGTCTCGACGACGACGGGGAAATCCGCGTGCCGGCGCGCCACCTGGAGGAGATCCTTCCCCCGCAATCGTTGGAGCCAGAGCGGGGCGCGCTTCCCCATCTGGCCGCGCGGCATCAGGAGGGCGCGCGCGGCGTTGTGGCGGAAGCGCAGGCCGAAGAGGGCCGAGTCCGCGAGTTCGTCGAGGATCAGGCCCTCGAGATTCTCCGGCGTCAGGCCCGTGAGGAGGTCGAGGACCGGCTCGTCGCTGTCCGTCAGTCGGATCAGCACGCCGTCATCGTGGTGGAGACATTGGGGCCGATACCCTAGCCGTTTGCTCAGCACCGCTTCGAGCGCGAGGCGAAGGGCGAGATGCAGCCGACCGCCGAAGGGACTGAGGAACAACACCTGCCAGTCGCCGAGTTGGTCGCGCGACGCCTCGATGAGGATCGTCTTGTCCGTCGGCAGGCACCCCGCCGCCATGAACTGGCGCGTCACATGATGGTGGAGACTCTTCGCCGCGTGGCGGTCGAGGCCGTGTTCGCCCATCAGCCAGGCGAGGCAATCGCTGCGGTCGATGCGCGTGAGCAGTTCGCGCAGGAACGCGCCGATCGCGGTGCCGAGTCCGTGGCTGCGCCCGCCACCCTCGCCGCGCCAGAACGGGACCATCGCGGGCTGCCCCTCGCCGGGGGAGACGATCACGCGGTCCGCGTCGATCTTGTCGAGCCGCCAGGCGCTCGTGCCGAGGAGGAACGTGTCGCCGACCCGGCGTTCGTAGATGAACTCCTCGTCGAGTTCGCCTACGCGGACGCCGCTGGCGGTGTAGGCGGCGTAATGCCCGGTATCGGGGATCGTGCCGCCGTTGACGATCGCCATCTGCTTACTTCCGGGCAGCGCGACGAGACGATTGTGGACGCGGTCCCAGCTGACGCGGGCCTGGAGCGCCTCGAGGCTGCCGGCGCGGACGCCCTCGACTTCGGTGAAGCGATACCGCCCCGTGACCATCTCGAGGGTCGTCTCGAACGCCTGGGCGGTGAGATCCCGATACGGATACGCCCGGCGCACCAGCGCGAAGAGTTCCCCGACGGGGCTGTCCTCCACCGCCGCGCAGGCGACGAGCTGTTGCGCGAGGATGTCGAGGCAGTTCGTCGGGACGCGAATCTCTTCGACTCGACCCGCCTTCATCTCGCCGATGAGGACCGCTTGCTCGAGAAGGTCCGATTGCATGCGCGGGATGAATCGGCCCTTGCTCTTCTGCCCGACGACGTGCCCCGCCCTCCCGACGCGCTGGAGCGCCCGCGCCACGTTGCCAGGGGAGGCCACCTGGAGAACCAGATCGACGTGGCCCATGTCGATGCCCATCTCGAGCGAGGCCGTCGCGCAGACGGCAGGAAGTTTCCCCTCCTTGAGGGCGGCTTCGATCTCGTGTCGGCGTTCGAGATCGACGCTGCCGTGATGCGCCCGGATGAGATCTTCCTCGTCGTTGACGAACGACGTGATCCGCTCCACGGATCGCCTATCATTGGCGAAGACGATCGTCGATCGGTGCGCTTTGATCTGCTCGGTGACGACGCGATAGATCGACGGCCAGACGGACTGTTCGGGCAGGGGGCCGAACTGATCGACGGGGTTGAGGACTCCGAGATCGAGGTCTTTCCGCAACCCGCCATCGACGATCGACACCGGACGCGGCCCCTCCCTGGTTTGTCCGCCGAGGTAGCGGGCGACCTCCTCGAGGGGCCGTTGCGTCGCGCTGAGACCGATGCGGACGAACGACGGGCCGGGTCCGCGCAGCGCCTCGAGGCGCTCGAGGAGAAGGGCGAGGAACACGCCCCGCTTGTTGGCGCAGAGCGCATGGATCTCATCGACGATTAGGTGCGACACCTCGCGCAACGTCTCCCTGGCGCGCGACGTGAGCAGGATGTGCAACGACTCCGGCGTCGTGATGAGGACGTGCGGCGGCTTGCGAAGCAGACGCTGCCTCTCCGATTGCGGCGTGTCCCCGGTGCGGACGGCGGCGTCGAGTGTCGGAAGCGTTTGACCCAAACTCTCGGCCTTCGCGACGATGCCCTCGAGAGGCAGTCGGAGGTTGCGGTAGATGTCGTTGTTCAGCGCCTTGAGCGGCGAAATATACAGCACCTTGACCGCACGCGGCAGGCTCGGCTGTCGCCATAAATGATCGAGACACGCGAGGAAGGCGGCGAGCGTCTTGCCCGACCCTGTCGGGGCGAGGATGAGCGTGTGCTTCCCCGCCGCGATCGTCGGCCAGCCGTCCCGCTGCGGCGGCGTCGGCTCGCCGAGCGTCTCACGAAACCAGGCGCGCACGGCGGGGAGGAACAGGTCGAGCGGGTCGGCGGTGTTCATGAACGTATTTATAGCATCGAGAGTTGCTCTTGATAAGAGGCTTATTCGAAATCTGGGAGGTCGCAGGGTAACAGGGGGCGCACTCCGCCCGGCCCTAAAGGACCGGGCTAAAAACCAAAGCCCCGTGAACGGGGCTGAGGGCAGGGTGCGGGATCGAGGTAGG
>JANXSH010001332.1 GCA_025356615.1 Planctomycetia bacterium
GTGGAAACGTCCTTCCATCGCGATCACCGATTGCCCGGCGAGTTTGCCGCAGACCAGTTGCCCCTTGTGACTGGGGGCCGTCGAGACGGGGAAATGAGGAATCTCGCCGTAGGGAAACACTGCCTCCGCGTCGATCTCCTCGACAAGCCCGCCGAGGCCCGTGCCGAGGATGATGCCGACGCGCGGCATCGCGTTCCACTTCGATTTGATGTGACGGGCGGTTTCCTGTATCTGCGTAAAGAGATCCGACATGGTTGATGTCTTCCTGATCGGGGGAGATGCCAGCCGTAGGGATGTCCTATCGATCGACCTCCGCCCGGCCAGCGAAGATTTCACGAGACCGTTCCGAGACACTCGCAGAATGGCCTCTCTACGCGCCCCTCGTCGTCCGGGTGTCAATGGAGTGCCTCGGCCGGGCGCGTCTCGCCGACTCGGCGGCTCTCGACGGGGGCGAACGTGAAGACGACGGCGTGTTCGCGCTTGTCGTCGATCAGCAAGAGGGTCGAGTCGGTCTGCTCCCGACCGTCGAGGACGATCCGCGTCGGGGTCGAACCCGCCGGGTGGGTGATCTTGACCTCGATGGCGTAGACCGACTCACCCCAGCGGTAGCGCACGCGGAACCCCGGCCAGGCGGTGGGGACACACGGCTCGATCCGAAGGCGGTCGCCGACCCGGTGGAGGCCGAGGATGTCCTCGACGCCGACGCGGTACATCCACGCCGACGACCCGGTGTACCAGGTCCAGCCGGCGCGTCCGACGTGCTGCGGGCAACTGTAGACATCGGCGGCCACCACATACGGCTCGCCGCGATAGCGATCGACCGCCTGGGTCGAGAGCGTCGAGCGGATCGGGTTGAGCAGCGAGAACGCCTCGAACGCCTCGTCGGCGCGGCCCAGCCCGGCCAGCGCCTTGACGACCCAGCACGCGGCATGGGTGTACTGTCCGCCGTTCTCGCGGACGCCGGGCACATAGCCCTTGATGTAGCCCGGCTGGAGGGGGCCGTTGTCGAAGGGCGGCTCGAAGAGCAGGATCAGGCGGTCGTCGCGGCGGATCAGGTGTTCGCCCACCGCGTCCATCGCCTGGGCGGCCCGCGCGGGGTCGGCGACGCCCGAGATCACCGCCCACGACTGGGCCAGCGAGTCGATGCGGCACTCGTCGTTCTGCGCCGAGCCGAGCGGCGTGCCGTCGTCGAAGTAGGCGCGGCGGTACCAGCCGCCGTCGTGGGCCTGGCGTTCGACCGCCTCGCGCAGCTCCTCGACGCGACCACGGTACGCCTGGGCACGGTCGCCGTCGCCGCGTCGGTCGGCGAGGTCGGCGAACGCTTTCAGGCAGACGATCTGGAACCAAGCGACCCAGACGCTCTCGCCCTTGCCGCCGATGCCGACGGTACTCATGCCGTCGTTCCAGTCGCCGCAGCCCATCAGCGGGAGGCCGTGCGCGCCGAGCTTCCAGCCGTTGTCGATCGCCTTCACGCAGTGGTCGTAGAGCGTCTCGGCGAATTCGCTGACACTCGGCACGATGTACGCCTCGTGCTGGTCGTCGCGCAAGACCGGCGCGTCGAGGTAGGGCAACATCTCGTCGCAGACGTTCAGGTCGCCCGTCGTGCGGACGTAGGTGCAGACCGCGTAAGGCAGCCAGAGGAAGTCGTCGCTGAATCGCGTGCGGACGCCGTTGCCCATCGGCTCGTGCCACCAGTGTTGCACGTCGCCCTCGCGGAACTGGTGCCGGCCCGCTCTCAGGAGTTGGGCGCGGGCCTCGCTGGGAGCGGTGTGAAGCAGCGCCATCACGTCTTGCAGCTGGTCGCGGAAGCCGTAGGCACCGCCGGACTGATAGAACGCCGACCGCCCCCAGAGGCGGCAGGAGATCGTCTGGTAGACGAGCCACCGATTCAGGAGGAAGTCGAACCCCCGGTCCGGCGTCTGGACGCCGACCGTCCCGCAGAGCCGGTCCCACTTCTCGGCGGCGGCCACGCGCGCGGCGGTGGCCGTCGCGCGGTCGATGTAGCGCTTCACCAGGGCGCGGGCGGCGTTCGCGTCCGGGGCCTGGCCGAGGAGGAGGACGACGGTCTCCTCCTGATTCGGCGCGAGGAGGATCGACGCGCGGACCGCGCCGCAGGGGTCCAGCCCCGCGCCGACTCGGCCCGAGAGTCCGACGCGGTCGAGCGCCGCGGGCGACGAGAGCGAACCGTTCCGCCCCAGGCACTCGACCCGGTCGCCGGACACGCTACGAGGCCGGAGGCTGACATCGAGGAACGCGACGTGCGAGCCGACTTCGGGGTGGTAGGGGTTGCGCGCGAAGAGCGCCCCCGTTTGGGAATCGACCTCCGTGACGACGTGCGCCGAGGTGGCCTCGCGCTCGGTCCCCAGCACCCATTCGACGTAGTAGAGCAGGTTGAGGCGCTGGGGCTTCGTCGTCGTGTTGCGGAGCCTGAGTAGCGTCACCTTGACCGGGTCGTCCACGGGCATGAAGACGGTCAACTCGTGCTGGATGTCGTTGACGACACGCTCGAACGTCGAGTAGCCCTGCCCGTGCCGGACGAGGACGCCGCCGCCGTTGCGCATGGGGCCGAACGTCGGGCACCACGCCGCCCCGGTCGCGTCGTCCTGGAGGTAGATCGCCTCGCCCGACGGGTCGCTGACGGGGTCGTTGCTCCAGGGCGAGAGGCGGTTCGACTGGCTGTTGCCGGCCCAGGTGAAGCCGGCCCCGCCGTCGGAGACGAGGAACCCCCCGGCGCGGTTGGCCACGACGTTGATCCAGGGCGTCGGGGTGGGCCGGTCGCCCGCGCCGCCGCCGATCAGGTATTCGTGGCCGTCCGCGCTGAACCCGGCGTAGCCGTTCCAGAAGGCGACCTCGGCGGGCCGCCGCCTCGTCCCGAACCTCGGGGCGACCGAATGGGGGGGACGCCGGGCGGGCAGGGGGCGCGGGGTGACGGGCGGGTCGGCCTGCGTCGAGAGCGGCCCCGCGCGGTCGTCGATGAGCAGGCGGGCGACGCACAGGATCAGCGTCTGGTCCTCCTTCGTCATCTGGCTGGACTTGCGGAC
>JANXSH010000990.1 GCA_025356615.1 Planctomycetia bacterium
CCGCCGATCACCAGCGCGGCGATCACGTCGAGTTCCAGCCCCGTCCCGGCGTTGGGGTCGCCGCCGTTGCCGTGGGCGAACGACAGGATGCCGGCCCACGAGGTGAACAGGCCGCCCAGGATGTAGACGCGGACCTTGTGCTTCTCCACGTTCAGGCCACACATCCGCGCGGCAGCCTCGTTCGCGCCGATGGCGTAGCAGTGCCGCCCGAAGACGGTCGCGCGCAACAGCACGGCGACGAGGATCGCGAGGAGGAAGACGGACCAGACGCCCGGATCGAGGACGAACGTGTCCGAACTCGTCTGCGACAGCGAATCGACCCAACCGGGCCGGCTGCCGCTGAAGCCGACCCGCGACCGACCCGCGAGCCAGACGGCCAGGCCGCGCGCGACGGACAACATCCCGAGCGTGGCGACGAACGGCGTAAGGCGCAATCGACTCACGACGATCCCGTTGACGAGGCCGGTCAACACGCCGACGCCGAACCCGGCCGTGACGGCGGCGGCGCTCGCCCACCCGGTCGATCGCGTGGCGCTCCAGAGCAGCCGGTTCTCCCGCAGGAGTTCGACGATCCCGCGCGGGAGGGCGACCTCGGGGCCGTCGTAGACCATGCGGAAGACCTGCATCGTGACGACGGTGACGAGCGCCACGACGGAGCCGATCGACAGGTCGATGCCGCCGGACACGACGACGAGCAACATCCCGAGGGCCGCCACGGCGGGGATGCTGTTCTTGTGCAAGAGAACCTGCATGTTCGACGCGCTGAAGAAGTTCCCGAACTGCCCGCGCAGGGCGAGCAGCAGGGCGAACAGCGCCAGGAGGCTGAGTAGGCCGAGGATCGGCCCGCCCGCGCGCAATCGGGTCCACAGACTCGGATTCATGGCGTTCACTTCTTCTTCCACGTCGGCGGCTGGATCGCGCGCTTCGCCTGGAGCGCCGAGTCGATCCGCTCGCGGGTGTCGTCGGCGTCGAGATTCTCGCGCGTCACCAGGTATTCCCCGGTGGAGAGGTTCTTGCCGCCGACGCTCACGTCGTCGCCCTCGAGGTGGCGGACCAGCGTCCAGACCGCCAGGTATCCCATGCGGTAGGGGTCTTGCACGATCAGCCCCGCCACGTCGCCTTCCTTGATGGCCTGGAGGAGCGGTTCCGACTGGTCGAAGCCCATAAGGACGATCTTCTGGTTCAGCTTCTGGCTCCGCATCTCGTAGAGCATGCCCGCCGTCGCCGACTCGTTGACGGCGAAGATGCCGTCCGCCGTGTCCTTGACGCGCCCCAGTAGTGGCCCGGCGGCCGCCCGCGCGGTGTCCACCGTCGCCCCGGCGTAGACGTTCTTGGAGATCACCTCGATGGTCGGCTTCCCCTCCCCCTTTTGCTTGGTGATCGCGGCTTCGATCTCTTCCAGAAACCCATTCTCGCGCTGCTCGGTACTCTCCGAACCCGGAGCGTAGCGGAACAACACCAGCTTCGGCACGGCCTTGCCCTTCTTCACCAGCTCCGCCAGCAGGTGCTTCGCCGCCATCTTGCCGCCGTTGTAGTTATCTGTCGCGACGTACTTGACCATGAGGTCGGGGGCGTCGAGGCCCGAGTCGATGATGACCACCGGGATGCCGCGCTCGGTCGTCGTCTTCACATCGGGCACCAGCGCCTTGCTGTCTTGCGGCGCGAGGACCATGCCCTGGATGCCCCGGCTCCCGGTCATCTGCTGCACGATGCCGATCTGCTCGCGGGTGTCACTCTCCTTGGCCGGGCCGTTCCACAGGATCTGCACGCTTACCCCCGATTCGGTCAGGTCCGCCGCCGCGCGCTCCGCCCCGCGGTGGATCGACTGCCAGAACTCGTGCGTCAGCCCCTTGGGGATGACGGCGATCTTGTACTTGTACGTCGTCTTCGGGCCGCAGCCCGACGGGAGCAGGCAGCCGAGGACGGCGAGGGAGAGCAACACGCGGCGCGTCATGGGAGGGGACCTCGAGAGAGAGTGCGAGTGCGGGAATCCGCACAGGTTTCTTATGGGATGCGAGTGCGGATGCCAGGTGCGAGTCGGGCCGCGTTGCGTCGCGCCTCAACGTTCTCGCGTCCGATCGCATCTTTTTTTCTACCCATATCGGTTCGACCTCTATACACTGATCTTGCAACAGAGTATTGGATCAACACGAATGTTCCTTCGAGTCCGTGACCACTGGTTCACTTCGCAGACCACGGCTCCTATCGTGTTCCGTCCGGTTTCGTATGGAAAACCCTTCACCTGACTCCTCTCCTGATCGCGGCAGTGTGCCCGCGACTTTTCTGCATTCCCCGCCCCTGATCTATTCCCAAACTTCCTACCAGTTCGTTCTGTCGTGATCGGTCGCAACTTCGCGCCCGGCTCCGACACTCGGAGATCACCATGATTCCGCGCATCCTGCATCGCATCGGGCCTTGGTTGCCGACGCTCGTGTTGCCTCTTGCGCTACTCACGGTGGGTTGCGGCGACGGAGGCGTCGGCAAGACCCACCGCGTCGATGGGAAGGTGACGCTCAACGGCGAGCCGCTCGTCTCCAAGACGGGCGTCGTGCTGTTCGAGCCGGACACCGCCAAGGGCAACACCACCCCCTTCCAGCCCGTCGGCAGCCTCGATTCCGGCGGGAACTACACCCTGTACACCAAGACGCAACGCGGCGCGCCCCCCGGCTGGTACAAGGTCATCGTGACCGCCACGGAGTCCGGCTCCCCTGCCGTAGCCAAGCAGGCGCGGCGCGAGCGGCCCCTGCCGGTGTCCCTCGTCCCCGCCAAGTACGGCCTGGCGAAGAGTACGCCCCTGAGTGTCGAGGTCGTCGAAGGCCCGGCCTCGGGTGCCTACGACCTCGTCCTGGGCAAGTGATCCCGCCGGGGTCCGGTCCCGGCGACGGTATGATTCCCTACCCCTTCCCAAGGAGAATGTCTAATGCGTCGATCCCTCCCCCTCCAAGGCGGCACCGTGCCGCCGCGCCCTCGGGCGTTCACGCTCATCGAGCTCCTCGTCGTGATCGCGATCATCGCGATCCTCATCGGCCTCCTCCTGCCGGCCGTGCAAAAGGTCCGCGAGGCGGCGGCGCGCATGAAGTGCCAGAACAACCTGAAGCAACTGGCGCTGGGCTGCCACAACTTCGAGAGCGCCAACGGCTTCTTCCCCGCCGGCGAGCTGACGACCTACGACCCGACCGGCCCCAACTGGAGCTGGATGGTCGTCCTCATGCCGTTCATCGAGCAGGAGAACTTCTACCGCCAGTCCGGCGCGGGCAACAGGCCCGCTCCTTCTCTGACTGCGGCCCGCAACGTGATCTCCCAGCAGATCAATGGCTTCTTGTGCCCCAGCGACCCGACGGCACCGCAAGGGGCGCGGACCGACCCCAACAACTACAACCTGAGCGACCCGAGCGTCGGCCAGCTCGCGGGCGGCGTCTCCAACTACCGGGGTAACCTCGGGTCCAATTGGGGCGGTGCCGCGCCCAACTCGGCGGGCTGGTGGGGGACCGAGCCACGCTGGTGCAACCCCAACCTCGCGGGCCAGTTCGACGGCTGTTCGTTCGGCGACGGCGTCATCATGGGCACCCACCAGCGCATCAAGATCAGCGATGTCAGCGATGGCACCAGCAACACCTTCATGATCGGCGAGAACAAGGTCGGCAAGTGCTGCCTGGAGGGCTGGGCGCACACGGATAGCGCGGTCTCCACCTGCGCCATCGCCCCGAACGCTCGCCGCGTCAATGGCACGGAGTACGACAACTCCGAGTGGTTCAACACCTACATGTTCAGCAGCTACCACACCAACGGCCTGAACTTCGCCATGACCGACGGCTCGGTGCGCTTCATCAGCGAGAGCATCGCCCTCAGCGTCTACCGCGGCTTGGCAACGCGCGAGGGCGGCGAGGTGGTATCCATACCCTGATCGGATGCAACGGAACGCTAGCTGCTTCTGTTCCTCTAACGCCGATGTCGAGGAGCGGATGGTCATCGTTACCCCTTTGGGTAAATACCATCAACTGGGTGTGATTATGGAAGTAGGCGAAGCCCAGCGGTTGCAACCGCTGGGCTTGGGGGCATCTCCCCTCGAATGCCTACTTCCGTAGTCACCCCCCATCCACTCCTCGCCATTCATCCAACGATATTGCCTCTGAACCGTCTCGTGAAAGGGCTATGACCGTGACGAAGGTGGAGAATCCCTGGGTGGCGAAGGCCGATGCGGTGGCGCATTCGGTCCTGGCACGCCACGCGAACGACGTGGACGACATGGGGCGCTGGCCGGCCGAGAGTGTGGCCGCGCTGGGCGAGGCGGGCCTTCTCGGGCTGACCGTGCCGGCGGCTCTGGGCGGGGCGGGTGCCGGGCCGACCACCTTCACCGCCGTGACGAGTGCCCTGGCCGCGCAGTGCGCCTCCACCGCCATGATCTACCTGATGCACGTCTGTGCCACGCAGGTGATGGTGAGAGCGCCGTCCTTCCCGCTGCGCGAGGGATTGTTGAAGCGAATCGCGACCGGCCGGCACCTGGGCACGCTCGCCTTCAGCGAGAAAGGCTCGCGCAGTCATTTCTGGGCACCCGTCAGCCAGGTGGTCCTCGAAGGAGATCGACACCTGCTCTCGGCGGACAAGTCCTGGGTGACGAGCGCCGGGCATGCCGACATCTACATCATCAACACCCGCGCCAGCCGGGCCGTCGAGTTGACCGATAGCACCCTCTACTATGTGCCGGGCGACACGCCCGGCATGAGCATCAGCGGCGACTTCAACGGAATGGGCCTTCGTGGCAACGGCAGTGCGCCGATGCGGCTGGAGAAGGTCGCGGTGCCGACCTCGCACCGGGTCTGCGACGACGGGGCCGGGTTCCCCTTGATGATGGAGGCGGTCCTTCCCTGGTTCCAGGTCGGCAGCGCGGCGGTGTCGCTGGGCATCGCTCGGGCCGCGACGGCGGGGATCCGCCAGCATCTCCTGGCCTCGAAGTTGGAACACCTGCATCAGCCGCTGGCGTCGCTGATGAATCTCCGCGCCCGCCTGGCGCAGATGCAGATCGCCGTGGACACCCACGCGGCGTTCCTGGCCGACATCAGCCACCGCATGGAAGAGGGCGACCCGAACGTCCTGCTGGCGGTACTGGAGAGCAAGGCGGCTGCGGCGGAGATGGCGCTCCAGGTAACGGACTTGGCCATGCGCACCGGCGGCGGAGCCTGTTTCAGTAGGCACCTCAGCGTCGAGCGCAACTTCCGCGACGCCCGCGCCAGCGCCGTCATGGCCCCGACGACGGATGTGTTGCATGACTTCATTGGCAAGGCACTTCTGGACATGCCCCTTTTTTGAGGCTCTTTCGATGGACGAACCGATTCTCGTGGGTGCGGTGGCCTACGACCCCCGCGTCGTGCCGATCTGGGAGGGCATGCGCGACTACTTCCGCCTGGCAGGCCCGGCGATCGACTATGTGCTGTATTCCAACTACGACCGCCAAGTGCAAGCCCTCCTGGCGGGTCACATCGACATCGCCTGGAACACCAACTTGGCCTGGGCCAAGGTGCGCCATCTCACGAACGGCACCTGCCGGGTGCTGGCGATGCGCGACGCGGACGCGGCGTTCACGACCATCCTGGCGGCACGCGCGGA
>JANXSH010001372.1 GCA_025356615.1 Planctomycetia bacterium
GTATCGACCGTCGGCGAGGGGAGAAGCTCGACCGAAACGTTGACCGGCAGGGGCGGAGGGAGTGAGGGCGTGGCCTTCGCCTCCTTCTTCGCCACCTTCGGCGGGGCCGGATTGGCCCCTTTGACGAACGGAGCCAGCGCCACGGCGACCTCCGACGGCTTCTGATAGCGATGCGCCGGTTCCTTGGCCATCATCTTCGCCACCACCGCTTCCAGTTCCGGCGGCACGTCTGGCCGATACTCCTTCAGCGGCGGGGCATCGAGGAACTGGTGCGCGTGCAGCAGCACGAACAGGCTGGGCGCGTCGAACGGCGGGTGTCCAGTCAAGAGGTAATACAGAGTGCAGCCGAGGCTGTAGATGTCCGCACGGATGTCGGCCTTGGCCGCGTCGAGGATCTGTTCCGGGGCGACGTAGGCGGGGGTGCCGAGCATCTTGCCTGCGGCGGTCAGGCCCGGCTCGTCCCTCTTCTCGCTCGCCACCTTGGCGAGGCCGAAATCCAGGATCATGACCTCTTTCAGTTTGCGGGAGAGGAGGAGGTTTTGGGGCTTGATGTCGCGGTGGACCATCCCCTTGTCGTGCGCCTCTTGTAGGCCACGCGCCGCCTGGATGATCGAGGCGCAGGCGG
Organism: Planctomycetia bacterium; assembly: GCA_025356615.1. Classification (GTDB taxonomy): domain Bacteria; phylum Planctomycetota; class Planctomycetia; order Gemmatales; family Gemmataceae; genus JANXSH01. Next base: position 626 of record JANXSH010001372.1, read on the forward strand.
ACGAGACCGATAGCGGGCCGCGCCGCTCGACGAGGTGAGCGAGATCCTCGCCTTCGACATATTCCATGACGAGGGCGAGGAGGTTCCCCACTTGCAGATAGGTGTAAGCGCGGACGACGTTCTTGTGTTCGAGTGCGGCTGCGGAGCGGATCTCGCGGAGGAACCGTTCGACGACAGTGGGGCGGTCGAGCAGCGTGCGGTTGACCACCTTGAGTACTTCCAGGCGGTCCATCTGCTTGTTGCGTGCCAGATAGACCACGCCCATTCCGCCGCGCCCCAACTCTCGGATCACCTCGTATTGCGGGTTGGCGATCAGTTCGGGAGGCACATCGGAGGGCATCGGCTCGGAGAGATCGGTAGGGGCCGATGAGCCGAAGATCGACGGGGTGAGTGACCGCGCGGGATCGGGCGAGAAAGTGGATGCTTTGCCGACCGCATTAACGACGCCGGGCAAGACGGGGAGAGCTTTGGCCGGGGACGGGGTGCCGCTGAGGGCGCGTGCCTGCTGGAGCCGCAGGAGGAAATCGTCCCCCGATGCCGCCTCCGCCCGACGGCGGCATGCCGGACACCCCTCCAGATGCAAGAAGAGTACCTGCGCGGAGGCGTCATCCAGCAGGCCGCGACTGAACGCCTTCAGCGAATCGAGGGGTGGGTGGGTGTCGATGCGGGCTTCCATCGTCGTCGGCTCCTTGGGTCGAACGGACCGCCTCCGCGGCGCTCCAGTAAGAAAGCGTCGCCCACTCCCCGATATTACGCGAAACCGTCGATCGATCCAACAATTCTCCCGATTCCGAACCCACTCGGTCGAGGAGCCGGAATTTGGCCCGGAGACGCGACCCCATCTCAACGGACTCCGGTCGTGACCGGCACGTCGGCGGCCCAGAGGGAGGCTGTCAGCGAAAAGGAGCCTGTGCCAATCCGATGACGAGTGCCATGCTCTAATGGGTGTCCGGCAAGGGAAAGGCGAGGTCGCGTCCGCTGTTCTGTCTCCCCCGCGATGAATATACTGACAGATATACATTCGATGCCCTGCCTGGACGGAGCGAGACGACATGATAGCGATGACCCTGACCGAGAAGATCCTGGCCCGCCATGCAGGCCGGGACGCGGTACGGCCCGGCGATAACGTGTGGAGTACTATCGATGTCCTCATGACGCATGACGTGTGCGGCCCAGGCACCATCGGCATCTTCAAGCAAAACTTCGGCAAAAACGCTCGCGTCTGGGATCGCTCCAAAGTGGTCATCATCCCCGACCACTACATCTTCACCGCCGACGCGATGGCGAATCGCAACGTCGATGTCCTCCGCGCCTTCGCCGCCGAGCAGGAGTTGCCCTACTTCTACGATGTCGGCACGCCTCGCTACAAGGGCGTCTGCCACATCGCCTTGCCCGAGGAGGGGCACACCCGGCCCGGCGAGGTCTTGCTCGGCACCGACAGCCACACCTGCACCGCCGGCGCATTCGGCGAGTTCGCGACGGGCATCGGCAACACCGACGCGGGCTTCGTCATGGGCACCGGCAAGCTCTGGCTCAAGGTGCCGCCCACGATGCGCTTCGTCTTCCACGGCAGGATGCCGAACTACCTGATGGCGAAGGATCTCATCCTCGCGGCCATCGGCGACATCGGCTGCGACGGCGCGACGTACCGCACGATGGAGTTCGACGGCGAGGCGGTCTACGGCCTCAATATCGAAGAGCGCATGACCCTGTGCAACATGGTCATCGAAGCGGGAGGCAAGAACGGCGTGATCGCGCCGGACCAGGTGACGCTCGA
>JANXSH010001385.1 GCA_025356615.1 Planctomycetia bacterium
GCCCGGTCCGGCTCTGTCCCCTGGAGCCAGGGCGAAGGAAGTTGTCGGTTCTGCTTCTTGTCCCAAAGGGAGAAGCCGGTTCCGTCCATATTCCTGAGGTCCAAAGATGCCGGAGTCTTGTTCGGCTGATTCGCGGCAGTCCGCTCAGCCGCTTCGCGAAACTCTTCGAAGCGGGCGGGCAGTTTACTGGCATCGAAGCGTGGGTGAAAGTCTGCCTCTTCGACCGGAATCTCACGGACTAGCCGAAAGCCCGAAGAGACGAGGGCTTGTACCGCCTCGTCTCGGATCTGCTTGGTTTGTCCGTGGGCAGCCGCCTCGCGGAGCAGTTCGAGCGCCCGCCAGCGATTGCCCGCGAACCGCTCCGCCTGCGCCTGGCCGAACAGCGCCTCCCGCGCCGCCCGCCTGTCCGCCTGCCGCGCCGCGACCAGGCCGAGGAAGGCGGTGGTCAACAGGGCCATCGCCACCATCGCGCCCGCTCCCGCCAGCGCAGGATTGCGTCGGCACCAGCGCCACACGCGCGTCCCTCGTCCCACCGGTCGCGCCTCGATCGGCTCACCGCGTCCCCAACGCTCCAACTCCTCCGCCAACGCCAGCGCTGAGGCATACCTTCGCCCCGGCTCCTTCTCCAGGCACTTCAGGCACACCGTCTCCAGGTCGCGATCGACCTTCGGGTTCAGCCCACGCGGGCGATCCGGCTCCATCCCCAGAACCTGCATCAGCGTTTCCAGCGGGGTCGGGCCGCGAAACGGAGGCCGCCCCGTCAGGCACTCGTAGAGAACCGCCCCCAGCGAATACACGTCCGCCGCCGTCGTCAGCCCCTTCTCCGCCCGCGCCTGCTCCGGCGGCATGTACGACGGCGTGCCCACGATGGCGCCCGACTGCGTCATGCCGCTGTCCCCCTCGATCTTGCGCGCCAGGCCGAAGTCGGTGACGTGCGGCACCCCCTCGCGGTCCAGCAACACGTTGCCCGGCTTCAGATCCCGATGCAGGATGCCGCGCTGATGGGCGTGATGCACCGCCCGCGCCACCAGCGCCACCACGCGCGCCGCGTCATTCGGATGCTGGGCCAGGCGCTCGACGGCTGCTGCCAGGCTCTCTCCCTCGATCAGTTTCATGGAGAAGTAGTGCTGCCCGTCGTGTTCGCCGACCTCGTAGATGGGCACGATGTTCGGGTGGTCCAGGTTGGCCGCCGCTTCCGCCTCGATCCGGAACCGCTGCACGTCCTCCTGAGTCGCCAACTGTCCGGCGAGGATCATCTTCAGCGCCACCACGCGGTTGAGGCTCACCTGCCGCGCCTTGTAGACGACGCCCATTCCTCCTCGCGCGATCTCCTCGACGACCTCGTAGTCGCCGAAGTACCGGACGGTCGGCAACTGCGTCCCGTCGGGCGTCGGCGAGTGCGCCAGGGTGGCCAGCACGTCCGATTGCGGAAGTTGGGTAGCGGGCGGCAAGGTGGCCTCTTCGTCATACGGCTCGTTCATGGGCGGAAGCCTCTTGGTCCTTCGGGATACGTTCGATCCATCAAAACATGCCGACGGGCCGGGTGCCATGAATAAGCGGACTCATGGGGTGTTCGTCGATTGCGTCCGTGACGGCTCGCAGGGGTTCTCGCACCACCTCACGGCACATAAACGAACTCGTTCGCGTTGAACAACGCCCGGCACAGGCTGACTAGGCCGTTGCGTTCGATCAATCGAAGCGCCGCCGACTGCTCGGCCACCGAGGGATACCTCCCGAACGCGAGGCGGAACGCCCGCCGCGTCTGTGCATTCGGGTCGGAGCCGACCTCCCGGCGGATGCGCGAGGCGAATCGCTCGGCCTGGTCGAGGACGAACGGGTCGTTGAGCAGGTTGAGCGCTTGAAGCGCCGTCGTCGAGACGTTGCGGCGCGGGATCGTGGTGGTCGCGTCGGGGCAGTCGAACGCGCCGAACGTGCCGTCCTGTTGGAGGCGCGGCTTGAACTGGTAGACCATGCGGCGGAACGTCTCAGGGCCGAGTTTTGTCCGGGGCTGGAACACCGTCACATAGTTGGAATACTCCCACAGGTCGTAGCCCGGACCGCCCATGCGGCGGTCGAGTTCGCCGCTCACCGAGAGCATGGTGTCGCGAATCGCCTCCGCCTCGAGTCGGCGCGGGAGCATGCGCCAAACGAGTCGGTTGCCCGCGTCGAGGTCCGCCGACTTCAGGTCGAGTCGGCTCGATTGTCGGTAGGCGCTCGACAGGAGAAGGAGTCGATGGATTCGTTTCACTGTCCCGCCGCCGTCGCGGAACTCCGAGGCGAGCCAGTCGAGCAGCTCGGGGTGCGAGGGACGATCGCCGTTGAAGCCGAAATCGCTCGGCGTGCGGACGATCCCCTGGCCGAAGTGCCGCTGCCACAGTCGATTGACGTGGACGCGCGCGGCGAGGGGGTTGTCCTCGTGCGCGATCCAGTCGGCGAGGGCGAGTCGCCTCGCCGACTCCGCGACGGAGGTGAGGGACAGGGCCGGCTTGACGGAGGACAGCGAGGCGGGCGCGACGACCTCCATCGGCTGCATCACGTCGCCACGCTTCAGGCGCTGCACCACGTCGGGCGTCGAAAAGGTGCCCGTATAGACCATCAACGGGGAACTCAGGCGGACGATTTCGGCCTCGAGGGTCACGCGCTCGGCGATCCATTTTCGCCTCGGCGAATCGCTCGCGCTGTCGCCCCCCGTTCGATCGTCGGAGTGGGCTACGAGAGTCCACGCCTTGCCATCGAGGCTGACCTCGATGACGTACTGGCGTGCAAGCCGGTCGCGGAATCGGCCTTCGCGATCGCGCCCCCAGACGACGCGGTCGATCTTCACCGCGCGGGGCAATTCGAGCTGGACCCATCCCTTGCCCTTCTCGGCGGAGATCCAGCTCCGGCCGTTGCCTACCCGGCCATCGTTGAGGTGTTCGATGCGGTGGATGTCGCTGTCGGGGTAGGTGGACGAGGCGGAGGTCTTGACGCCGCGCGAGGCGAGGGCGAGGTTGCCCGCGTCGGCGGGGCCGTAGAGTTCCAGCTCGTCGATGCACGGCTCGGTGCCGTCGTTCGTGGCGCTGATCCGAAAGCGAACGAACTTGGCCTCGCGCGGGACGAAGCGCTCGACGTTGCGGCCCGGCTGGACGGCGGGTCGCGCGGTCTTGCCGTCGATGACCGGCTCGAGGGCGTCGAGTCGCTCGTCGATGCGCTCGAGGCGAGAACGCAGGCCGGCCACGAGACGCGCTCGCTCGTGGCCCGAGGTGCCGACGACCGACCGATCGCCGTGGCGCACGCCGGCGACCAGGGTTTGCATCGCGTAGAAGTCTTTCTGCGAGATCGGGTCGAACTTGTGATCGTGGCACTTGGCGCAGCCGACGGTCAGCCCGAGGAACGCGCCGCTCGTCGTGGCGACGATGTCGGCGAGGTCGTCGGCCCGCTGCTGTCTGGTGCCCTCGACGGTTGAGTTGCCGACGTTGTCGTGAGGACCGGCGACCAGGAATCCCGTCGCCGACTGCGCGAGCCAATCCGTGGGCGACGCGACATCCCCCGCGAGTTGCTCGCGGACGAAATCGCGATACGGCAGGTCGCCGTTGTGCGCGCGGACGACCCAGTCGCGGTAGGGCCAGGCGTTGCGTCGCAGGAGGTTCGTCTCGTAGCCGTGGCTCTCGGCGAAGCGCACGACATCGAGCCAGTGCCGGGCGTAGCGTTCGCCGTAGGCGGGGGACGCGAGGAGGCGATCGACGAGCCGCTCGTAGGCGTCGGGCCGGGCGTCGGCGAGGTGGTCGTCGATCTCTTCGAGCGTCGGCGCGAGGCCGGTCAGGTCGAAGGTGACGCGGCGGAGGAGTGTGAGGCGATCCGCCTCGGGGGAGAATCCCAGGCCGCGTTTCTCGAGGGACGCGCGGAGGAACGCATCGATCGGCGTTCGCGTCGCGCCGCGCACCGCGGGGACGTTCGGCCTGCGGATCGGTTGCAGCGCCCACCAGTCCGGGCCTGCGCGAATCTCGCTGACGACAGCGACGGGGCGGAGGGACGGGCCATCCCAGACCGCCCCGGCGTCGATCCATCGACGTAGTAGCTCGGCGTGAGTCGCCGAGAGCGGCGTCTTGGGCGGCATCTTGCCGTCGCGGACGTGGACGAACAGCGGACTCCGTGTCGCCTTGTTCGGCACGAGAGCGGGGCCGTGCGTGCCCCCCGCCAGGAGGCCGGCTCGACTCGTGAGGTCGAGATCGGCGCGCGCCTTCGGCCCGGCGTGGCACTTCAGGCAGTGTGCCCGCAGAAGTGGCGCGACCTCCCGCGAAAACGAGGGCGGTCCCGGAGGCGGGGCCGCCGCCGGCGCGAGGAGCAGCGATAGGAGTGTGAGCATGTCGTGAAGTCCCCAACGATAGTATCCCTTGAAGATACCTGTTGAGGGGCCGAGGTGCAACGAGCAAATGCCCAGGTCGATGCCCCTTCCGCCCCCCACCGCCTTGCTCTCGCGTGTCCTCCGTCGTACAACAACCTTCGCAGAGCGGGCCGACCATCCTCTCCCGGTAGAGTCCCGCTTGTCGCCGGAGGAGAGTCCGCCTGTGCCTGCCCACTGGGGCCGA
>JANXSH010000064.1 GCA_025356615.1 Planctomycetia bacterium
CACGCGGGCTTCCCTCACGCCCCCGGATGCACCCACGGCTTGCGATACGGCCTCCGCAACAGCTTGTTCGCCGCTTCGTCGCCTGTAACGGCCTCCTTCGCCGCGTCCCACGTCAGCGATCGGCCCAGCTGCGCGCTCATGTTCGCCAGGACGCAGCACGCCGTCGAGATGTGGCCCTGCTCGATGTCCGCGACGGGCTTGCTCCGCTTGGCGATGGCGGCGAGAAGGTCGATCATGTGCCCCCGAATCGCCGGGGCGACGTGCTTCTCGAGATCCTTCTCGGTCTTGTCCTCGGGGTACTTGTCCAGTTCCATAACCCGATCCTGGTGGATCGCCTTGCCCCCGAGCGGGGTGTAGTCGTAGCCGTCCACGCTGAGGTCGAGCGTGGCCCTGTCGCCGTAGATCGTCGCGCCCCAGGGGTACTTCGGGTTGGGCGAGCTGCCCCAGGTGCGGTGCTGCCAGACGACATCGAGGTCGCCGAAAGCGAACGTGGCGGTCTGCGTGTCGGAGATGTTGGCCTTGCTCTTCTTATCGATGAAGATGCCGCCGTTGGATGCGATGGACTTCGGCCAGCCGAGGCTGAGCATCCAGCGGACCATGTCGAGCATGTGGATGCACATGTCGCCCATGATGCCGTTGCCGTACTCCATGAACGCGCGCCAGGAGCGCGGGTGGACGAGCCGGTTGTAGGGCCGCATCGGCGCGGGGCCGGTCCACATCTCGTAGTCGAGGTGTTCGGGCGGCTTGGAGTCCGGCGGGTTCTCGCGCGCCCGCATGTGGTAGTAGCAGTACACCTCGACGAAAGCGATCTTGCCGAGCTTGCCCTCCTTCAGGAACTTGTCGCGCGCCTCGATCAGGTGCGGCGTGCTGCGGCGCTGCGTGCCGACCTGGACGACGCGCTTGTGTTTGCGCGCGGCGGCGAGGACGGCCTGGCCCTCGACGACATCGACGCTGATCGGCTTCTGGAGGTAGAGGTCCGCCCCGGCCTCGATGGCGGCGATGGCCTGGAGCGCGTGCCAGTGGTCCGGCGTCGCGATCAGGACGATGTCGAGATCCTTCTCCTTCAGCATGGTCCGGTAGTCGCCGAAGGTGCGCGGCTTCTTCTTCGACTTCTGGCGCTCCGCCGTCATGTCGGCGGCCTCGGCGAGCATCTTCGAATCGACATCGCAGAGCGAGACGACTTCGACGGGCGCGACCTGGAGGAGGCGGAAAAGGTCCGCCTTGCCGTACCAGCCGGTGCCGATCAACCCGACGCGCGGCGGCTTGCGTTCGGCGTCGGCCAGGACATCGGCGGTGACAGCGGAGAGGCCACCCGCGACGGCGGCGGAGAGGAAGGAACGACGTTGCATGGAGACCACTCCGGGAGGGACAGAGGGGCGGTGCGAATGGGGGATAGTGTAGGCCGAAGTGGGAGCAAGGACGAGGGGAGGTGGCTCAGGCGCTTCGTCGGGGCAGCAGTACGAATGCAGCAACGACCATGATGAGCCGTCGCTCCTCATCGAGCGAGTAGCGCAGAACCAAGGGCCATACAACCCCAATCCAGAGTTGCGCGGGCTTCAGGTTTAGGTCCGTCAAGGGGTCGCCAAACTGCGGGTAGATCCGCAATCGTAGGTCGAACTCCTTCAGACTGGCAAGGTACTCGTGGCCAAGCCCTTGCTCCTGAGCCTTTGCCGCGCAAGACAGCAGCTCTTGACGCACCTTCTCCGAACAGCTCACCTCGTAGGGAGCGGGCGATGACGGCGATTCACTCACGAGAATTCACCTTCTCTTCGATCTCACGGATGATGTCTACCATCTTGTATCCGCCCGTCGCTTCGATCTCGCGGATGGCGGCCAGATCCTCTTCCTCGTTGGTATTCCTCTTGATCCACGCCATCAAGGCGGGCGGGATCTTTTCTCGGGGCCATTTCTCGGGGTCCGAAGACAGTTCGTCCGACATGATGAGTTTCCTTTCGTTCCTGGTTACACCCTCATTGCCTGCCCGCTCGCTTTGCCAGGAGAGTAGCCTGATGAGACTTGTACCACTTCTGGAATGCTTTCGCACGTCGGATCTCAGTAGCCTCGAGGAACCACCGTCTCCGCCGTGACTCGTAGGTGACACCATTCCGCTCGAGTTTTTTGCGGAACCGTCGCAGGGCGAGGCCGATCGGCTCACCCTCCGCCAACACGATCTTCGCACCCATTCGCTTGCGTCTTTACGGCTGACGTGATGCCGGTTTCTCGAAGTTCGGAGTTGAGGCTACCTAGAGATTCTCTCGCGCCGCGCATGCCACAGCAAGAGCAATCTTGCTCAGGGCCGCGGCTGACACAGGGCTATTCCTTGTTTGGTCTTGGGCGGATACGGGCAAGAGAGTAAATCGGGGGACGCCCAATCCCGTCGGCAAGGAGGCTCGCATGTCCCCCATCCCCCTCGTCGAGGCCCTCGGCTCCGTCCCAGATCCCCGCAGT